>JBMSXH010000364.1:0-3197 GCA_049425445.1 Phycisphaerales bacterium
GGTCTGTTCGCGCAGGGCGGACTCTTCGACGATGCCCCTTCGACGAGTGCGGAGGAGGCGGTCTTCACGACGCCCGCCGAGATCGTCCGGGACGCCGCATCGCTCGCGACCCTGGCCGATCGGATTCGGGCCGCCGCGGCGGCGGGCGAGCCGATCGCCCTCGATCTCGAGACGACCGGACTGGCGATCCACGGAGCGGAGCTTTGCGGCATCGCGATCGCCTTCGACGGGGAGTCGGGCCTGTACGTGCCCGTCCGCTCGCCCGAGCCCGGTTCGCATCTCGCCGAGCAGGCGGTGATCGAGGCGCTGCGGTCGCCGCTGGAGGACCCTGCGACGACCCTGATCGGCCACAACCTGAAGTTCGATCTCGCGATGCTTCGCCGCGTGGGGGTCGTGCCGCAGGGGGCGGTGATCGACACCATGATCGAGAGTCATCTCGCGGATCCCGGCGATGCGGGACACGGACTGAAGGATGTCGCGGAGCGACTGCTTGGCGTGCGTCCGCGGCGCATCGCCACATTGATCGGCGCGGGTCGCGACCAGCGCAGCTTCGCCGAGGTGCCGCTGGCCGAGGCGGCGCCGTACGCGGTGCAGGATGTCGTGCTCGCGTGGCGTGTGCATGAGCGGCTCGGGTCGAGAATCGAGTCGATGGGTCTGGCCGAACTGTGTCGCGAGGTCGAGTTTCCGCTCGTCGCGGTGCTGGCGGAGATGGAGCATCGTGGGATTCGCGTCGATCCGGACGAACTCGATCGTCAGCGCGAGGTGCTCGACAAGGAACTCGCGAGGCTGCGGCAGGAGATCCTCGAAGCCGCGCCGTTCCCGTTCAATCCGGACTCGCCCAAGCAGTTGGCGTCGGTGCTCTTCGGCTCCCGGCATGGAGAGCCGCCGGGGCTTGGGCTGCGTCCGATTCGGCGAGGCAAGTCGGGGCCGAGCACCGACTCGGAGACCCTCGAGCGGCTCGCGGCGGACCCCGAGGTCGAGACGCCGCTGCCGACGCTCGTGCTCGAGCATCGAAGCCTCGCCAAGCTGATCGGCACCTATCTGGTGGCCCTCAAGAACGCGATCGATCCGTCGACCGGCCGCATCCACGCCTCGTTCCATCAGGCGGCGACCGCGACCGGACGGCTGAGTTCGTCCGATCCCAATCTGCAGAACATTCCGATCCGAACCGCCCGAGGGCGCGAGATCCGCAAGGCGTTCAAGGCCGAGGACGGCTTCCTGCTGCTCGCCGCCGACTACTCCCAGATCGAACTGCGCATGCTCGCGCACCTGAGCGGCGACCCTGGCCTGGTCGAGGCCTTCCAGGCCGATCGCGACATCCACGTGGCGGTCGCCGCGGAGGTCTTCGAGGTTCCGCTGGACCGGGTGACCTCGGAGATGCGAAGCGTCGCGAAGATGGTGAACTTCGGGATCGTCTACGGCATCACCGCCGCCGGGCTGGCGCGCCGGCTCGGTCCCGGAACGAGCCGCGAGCGGGCGACGCAGATCATCGCGACCTACAAGAAGCGCTTTGCCGGCATCGAGTCGTTCCTCGATCGCTGCGTGCAGTCGGCGCGCGACGACGGCTACGTCTCGACGATCCTCGGGCGACGTCGCCCCATTCCCCAGATCGCCTCACGGAATCCGGCGGAGCGGGCGTTTGGGGAGCGAGCGGCGATCAACACGGTCGTGCAGGGCTCGGCGGCGGATCTGATCAAGGTGGCGATGGTGCGACTCTCGCGGCGACTGGCGGCGGAGGCCCCGCACACCCGACTGCTCCTGCAGATCCACGACGAACTGGTGGTCGAGACCCCGAAGCCGGAACTCGACGTGGTCCGCGGCATCCTCGTCGACACGATGGAGGGGGCGATGGACCTCGCGGTGCCGCTGCGGGTCGATTCCTCCTCGGCGGAGAACTGGTTCGACGCGGGTTGATTCCAAGGACGGAAGGGGGCGAGGCCTCGCGGTTTCCGGACTCGCGGGAACGATCCGCCGCGACTGACCCGCACCACGGCGGCGGACGCGTTCGATTCCTTGACCGCCTTTCGCCCGCTGCTACATTACCCGGCTCATCAGGGGCGGTAGCTCAATTGGTTAGAGTACCGGCCTGTCACGCCGGTGGTTGCGGGTTCGAGTCCCGTCCGCCTCGCTTCCCTGACCGAGATCGCACGACCTTGGGCCGCCTTCCGGCGGCCCTGTTCGTTTCGGGATTCTCTCGCTCGAAGTCCTTCCGCCGGCGATGGTCTCCTGCGACGGGCGACATCCGAGGCAGGTCGCGTATTCTGCCCGCTGCTCGGGGCGGTTCGCGGGAACGCCGATCGCGATCGGCCCGCGCCTCGGTCGTCACCTCGGATTCCGCCGAACCATGCCCTACCTCGACGTTCGATCCCACCAAGGTCTCCGTCGCATCGCCCTCGAGGAGGAGCCGGTCGTGGTCGGACGCCATCCCGAGTGCTCCATCCACGCCGCCGACGACCGCCTCAGTCGTCGCCATTGCCAGATCGAGCCGCACGGCGAGGGCTACCGCGTTCGCGATCTGGGGTCCCGGAACGGCACTCGTCTCAATGGGGTCCGGGTCACCGAGAAGCCGCTTCGAAGCGGTGACCGCATCGAGGTCGGCGGGCTTGCGATCGAGTTCATCGATCCCGAGCAGCAGTTGCCGACCCGGAAGCGACAGACCCCGGACTTCGCCGCGGCGGCCGCGGAGGCGGCGAGGAAGGCCTACGACAGCGCCACGCTCGATGTCGATCTGAAGGAACTCGCGGGGACCGCCAAGACCGACTACGAGCGTCAACTGCTCCAGATCATCGAAGGCTCGCTCGACCGCTCCTTCGAGGCCGAGGACATCGGGCTCGTCGACTCGCGGGGCGTCACCCTCCACGCGGCCACCAACTCGGGCGGCGAATCGGAGTCGGCGGAGAGCGTGCGAGTGTTCCGGCTCCTCCTGCTCGCCTGCTTCCGCGCTCGTGCGACGGACATCCACGTCGAGCCCCGCGGGGACACGTCGGTGGTCCGGCTTCGCGTCGATGGCTACATGCTGACCGCGGTGGAGCTGTCCGCCGCGATCGCGAAACGCGTCAACGGCATGGTGAAGATCCTCTGCGAGATCGACACCAGCCAGAAGCCTGCGGTGCAGGACGGTCACTTCTCCGTCACGTTGCCGGGCCGCCGAGTCGACTATCGCGTGAGCTTCACGCCCTCGGTGCACGGGCAGAAGC
>JBMSXH010000365.1:0-3196 GCA_049425445.1 Phycisphaerales bacterium
GCCGATGTCCCGGAGCCCGGAGCATGAAGGTCCAGTTGCTCGCCGCCACCAGCCTCGCCGCCGCGGTGTTCGGCCTTGCCTCGATTCCGACGTACGCGGTGCCCCAGTCGGTGCCCGGCGAAGCGGAGCCCGCGTCGTTCGAGTCTCGAGGACTCCTCTGGACGCTCGAGCCGATCGGGCAACCCAAGCGGAAGGTCAAGGGGCGCAAGCTTCCGAGCGACAGCCTGGTCGTCCCGATCGATCCGGTCACCGGAGAGAACTGGTCCACCGGTCGGCTGATCGTGAAGTTCCGCGATGAACTCGGCGTGCGGGCGACCCGCACGCCGTCGCCGCTTCCGGTGAGCCTGAACGGCTCCGACCTGACCGATGCCGAGCGGATCATCATCCAGTCCGGCTCGACCGTTCAGCAGTGGATCAATCGAACCCCGGATCAGCTCGCGACGCTGGCCGCCCGCGCGGAGACCTACAGCGGCCGCCCCCAGCCGGATCTGTCGAGCATCGTCTTCATCGATCCTCCCGCGAAGTCGCTGGTCAGCGTGGCTCGCGCCCTCAACGATCTCGATGACACCGACTGGGTCGTCATCGAGCGCCGCATGACCACCATGCAGCAGGGCTGCGATCCGCAGAACCCGGTGATCTGCAACGCCCCGAATCCGGAGTGCGCCTGCACCGTCCTGACCGTCAAGGGCACCCCGGAGTGCGCGGGTGTCGATCCGGGTTCGATCGCCTGCACCGACCCGTGCGCCGAGCTGACCATCACCGACGGCGGCGGCCAAGGCTGCAATCCCGACCCCGGCGGCACCATGGATCCGCCGAACGACCAGTACGGCTGCGCAGACGCCAACTGCTGCGACCTCGTCGGCTCGATCCTGCCCGATTGCATCGACGTCGACGCGGCCCGCGGATGGGACAGTTACTGCGCCGCGATCGCGAACATCTACTGCTTCGGCACGGTGTACGACAGCAACAACGAGGCGCTCGGACCGAACGATCGATACGACCCCTGCCTTCGGGCGGGCGTTCCGGGAGATGGGCAGACTGGCCCTGACCCGATCTTCGCGGCCTACATCCCGCTGCTGCAGGCCGGATGCTTCGAACCGCACGTCTTCGGCGGCTGCAACCAGCCGGAGTGCTGCAACTCCGTCTGTCTGGTCGACGAGACCTGCTGCTCGGTTTCCTGGGACAGTTCCTGCGTCACCTTGGCGTTCCAGAATCCGGACAGCTGCCTTGGCGACGCGGTCGTCTCGCCGACTCCGAACTTCACGGCGACTGTCGCGACCGTCGAAGAGACCACCCTCTTCGGCACCGTGATCACCGCGCCGCGTGCTCGCGGACTGCAGGCCTACACGGTGCCCCAGCCGGTGCTCGGTGCGATCGCCGCGCCGATCACCCCCGGCCCCGGCACCGAGTTCCTGCTCTCGGGCTTCCGTGGCGGCGGCTTCAACCTCGCGGGACTTCGCGATCTCGCGGAGCAGTACAGCCTGAACTACCAGGGCGGCGTCGAGCCGATCAACAACGGCCGCTCCATCAACGTGGCGGTCATCGAGTTCGGCGCCTTCGTCAACCACGAGGACTTCGTGCTCGCCACCCCCGCGAGCGCCGATGGCACGGGCGGCACGCCCCTCGACCAGCCGAAGGTCATCTCGGAGCCCGACCAGACCATCATCCTGCTCCCGCAGGCCGATACCGAGCCGGATCACGGCACGGCCTGCCTCGGCGAGATCGTGGCGGCCGACAACGGTTTCGGCGTCACCGGCATCGCCCACGAAGCGCAGGGTTGGTTCTTCCCGATCGTGAGCCTTGAAGAAGGGCCGCGGCTTCAGACCGCCATCGTTTCGGCGCTGGAGACCTTCGGTCCCGGCGATGTGATGAGCTTCTCGATCGGGCCCGGTGGCGGCCCCTACTGCGGTCTCGGCACCCATCCCACGCTGGTGTCCGATCCGGCCATCTGGACGCTGATTCGCCTCGGAACCGACCTGGGCATCACCTCCTGCATCGCGGCGGGCAACAGTTCCGCCGCGGTCGAGGCCGAGGGCGGAGAGGTCCGCTCGGGTGCCCTGATCGTGGGTGCCTGCTGGCCCGGCCAGCAGGTCATTCCGAACAACCCTGGTGGCGCCTATTGCCGACTCGCGTTCAGCTGCTGGCACGCGGGCGACGACGAACTCGCCGTGGTCGACCTGATGGCGTGGGGAACCGCGATCACGACCACGGGATACGGAGCGCTCTTCAACGGCAAGACCGCCCCCGATACCCCGCCGCTCGAAGCCGATCGCCTTCGCGACTACACCGCGGCCTTCAACGGCACCAGCGGCGCCACGCCCATGATCGCGGGCCTCGTCGCCTGTCTGCAGGGATGGTCGAAGCAGATCTACGGCGACATGCCGCTCTCCCCGGAGCAGATCGGCGCGGTGCTCAAGAGCAACGGGTTCCAGCAGTGCTCGATCCCCTACGGCAGCCCGAACTTCCCCGGCAACGACGAATGCCCCGCGGCAGGCGACGTGGTCGTGGGCGACGGGGCCGAAACCCGGCACCGAATCGGTCAGAGTCCGGTCGACCCCGCCAACAGCGGATTCTTCCCGGATCTGGTGGGCGCGGCGACCGCCACCCTCACCTCCATCTCCTGGCCGAGCCTGGTCACCAACTACCGGGTCATCACCGGTACGGAGCGGACCCCGCGGAGCCCCTACCGCCTTCGGGCGGATGACGGCATCTCGGTGGAGCTTGCGACCGAACGTCGCAAGGCGGGCGCCTCGGTTGCGGGCATCGTGTACCTGACCGGCGGTTGGATCACGGACATCCAGGTCCAGGCGTCCTACGACGGCAATCTCGAGGAACTCATCGGGCTCGGGATCACCAACGTGGCCGCGGCCAGTCGCCCGTCGGTCATTCGAATCTGCTACGTCCGCAACTTCACGACCAACCGCTGGCGGCTCGTCGGCGTGGACGTCATGCCGGAGCAGTTCGAAGAGGCGGCCTTCGCCGTCGATCCCTTCGAGGATGTCAGCGACTACGTCGATCCGGAGACCGGCGCCGTCGAGGTCCGGTTCTTCACGGCGGGTCTCGGCGCGACGCCGAGCCACCTGATCTACCACGACTTCGTGCAGGTCGGTCCCAACCCGTTCATCCCGATCCCCTGATCGAAGAACGGCTCGCTCGTCACCTTCAACCGCCTCGGCACCACGCCGGGGCGGTGTTC
>JBMSXH010000366.1:0-3188 GCA_049425445.1 Phycisphaerales bacterium
GCGCCGCACGCGGGCTCGCCCCGAACCGGAGGAAGCGGTTCACCATCGGCGTCGCAAAGGGGCCCTGCGGATGCGTGGCCATCACGAGCCTGACCGCGAAGTCCTGCACCGCCGGCGGCACGAACACCTGCCGCACGAGCGTCTGGTGCTCGACGATCCGGTCGGCGTCGAGCACCCGTTCGATCGAAGGGCTCTTGCCGGTCGTGGTGCGATCGAGGATCTCGATGAGCTCCTCTCTCGAGGAGTACCCGACCTCGAGCTTGAAGAAGAAGCGGTCGAGCTGCGCCTCGGGCAACGGATAGGTGCCCTCCTGCTCGATCGGATTCTGCGTGGCCATCACGAAGAACGGCCTCTCGAGCTGGTGCGTGGTGCCCCCGACGGTGACCGATCGCTCCTGCATCGCCTCGAGGAGCGCCGACTGGGTCTTGGGAGTGGCGCGGTTGATCTCGTCGGCGAGGACGATCTGCGCGAAGATCGGCCCGCGTCGGAACTGGAACTCGCGCCCCCGCTCGGTCTCGACCACGATCGTGGTGCCGGTCACGTCCGCCGGCATGAGGTCGGGCGTGAACTGGATGCGCGAGAAGTTCAAGCGCAACGCCTCCGACAGCGAGCGGATGAGCAGCGTCTTGCCGAGGCCCGGAACGCCCTCGAGCAGCACGTGCCCGCCGGCGAAGAGGCCCACCAGCACTCCGTCGACGACCTCCCGGTGCCCCACCACGGCCTTGGCGATCTCACCGCGGACCTTCGCGAAGTCCTCGCGAAATCGGGCGGCGGCGGCTTCGATGGCGGCGATCGAGTCGGCGGATGCGGTCACTTCGAGGGCTCCGGGAGCCCGAACCCTAGCACAGCCGCGGGGGCTTCCGACGGTCGCTCGGGCCGCCGAAAGGAAATCGCCGCGGCCCCCGTAAGGAACCGCGGCGACGGAGATGAAGCGAAGGAGTGGCGACGGCGAAGCCGCGAATCAGTCGCGGCGACGGCGTGCCGCCAGGCCCGCGAGGCCGAGCAGCGCGATCGCACCGGGAGTCGGGATGCTCTCGACGAAGATGTTGTCGATGCGGTTCGAGCCGCTGACGCCGCCCGGCTCCGAGGCCGCCATGAAGCGGATCGAGACCGTGGCCTGATCGTCGAGCTCCGCCCCGAACACGAAGGTGCTCGTGTACTGCGGGTCGTAGGTGGTGGAGGACCAGGTCCCCGGCGAGCCGCCGCCGCCCGACCGCAAGACCTCGTAGCCGGCGAGGGCCGTGACCCAGTTCGCGCCGCCGTCGACGGAGTACATCAGATCGAAGAACTGCGGACCGGTCGAGGAGCGTGCCTGGTCCCACGAGACGGCGATGTTCGCGAACCCGCTCGTCGAAAGGTCGACCTGGTAGTAGTCGCCGGAGGCCCAGCGATTGCTCGAGAACGAGTACTGCGAACCATTGCCGGCGGGCGAGGTCCACGCCGTTTCCGGATTCGCATGGACACCGAAGAGCGACGTCGAGGCGGAACCCGCCAACGCGCCATCCTCCGCCGCCCCGTAGGTGTAGCTCGCCTGGATCGGCAGACCGGTGCCGGTCGGCAGGCCGGTGTTGATGGTCCAGCCCGCGATCAGCTGGGCATTCGCCGCACCGGCGAACGCCATCGAGAGGCCGGCGGCAACCGCCAGCGACGCAACAGTCTTCATGTCTTTCTCCACGAGAGAGGGAAATGGTTGACGGCTTCGCAGGAGGCGCAGGGACCTCCAAGGGATGCGAACCGACGCTCAGAAGATGCCCCGACGAAGTTCTCGGTCAAGGCGAAGACCCGAAAATCGGCACGATCCGGGCAATCCCCCCCGCCTGCCGAGATCGCCGAGCCCGCCTGTCTTCACCCTCGGCGAGGCCGCACGCTCCGCACGGAACGATGGGCCTCCCGGAGCCGTCGGGCGATTCGAGAAAGCGGCACGCCATCCTCTCGAGCAAGTTCCGCGAGCGAGCAGGGCCGCGTCTCCGCCCAACCGTGGCGTCGCTCGAGCAGGACGCGAAGCCCCTCCGGCAAGGCCGCGGCCCGGTCGCGCCATCGATCCGGGCCCAGCACCGGCAACGCCCACGGCGCCAGGAGCGGCGAGGGGTCCTCCCATGGAATCGCCCGGTGACGCGCGGCGGCGCGTCTCGAAGGCATCGACTCGATCTCGCGGGCCACCGCTCGGTCGACGGCAAGGGCCAACACGCCGCGAAGCGATCGGCTCGGACCGCTGCGAGTCGCCGGTTCGAATCGATCGAGCACTTCGGCGAGCGTCGCGAGCCCGAGGCCGAGCAGACGACGGATCTCGCCGGCGGTGCGGGCGAGCAGCGAGCCGCCAAGCGCCTGCTCGATTCGCGAGATCACGATCGGCAGAAGCATTCGAGCGACTCGTCGCCGAATCGACAACGCCCATCGCAATCGCCACTCGACCTCGTCGAGCGAAGCCTCGCGTGCGGCGAGCGATTCGAGGCGCGCGGCAACTTCCTCGAGAAGCCACGCCTCGACGGCCAGCAGCGCCTCGGCTTCCGACTCGAATCCTCGCGGCAGTCGCCTCGCGGAGGCGGCCGCGACCAGCGCGACGGCGTCGCTCGGCATCCATTGGTCCAGGAAGCCTCGCTGCGCCGCCGGCGTCGCCGGAATGACCTTGGCGGCGTCGGCCCGATCGAAGGTCGGAAAGCGGCGCGAGGGGATCGTCAATTGCCGAAGTCGAGCGACGCGAAGTCGGCGGCACTCCGCCTCCGCGCTCTTGGCATCGCGGCCGTGACGCGATGCGAACTCGCCCGGCGGAATCAATCGATCGAAGGCCGCCAACAGCCTGCATCGGAACCGCTCGGCCGACATCGACACCATCCGGCGTCGCCACGAGCCCGAGGCGATCAGCCGCTTCCGCACCGCCTCGCGGCTGCGCCCCAGCTCCTCGGCGATGCGCCTCGCGGCCGCGGTCGGCGGCAGGCCCTCCCCACGAAGCGACTTGAAGCGCTCCTCGATGCGCCGCCCCTCGCCGTCGCCGATCCTCGACCGGCCCTTCGCCGCACCCGGAACGAGTTGGCGGCCGCCCGCGAAGCGCTCCAGCTCCCGACGATCGACCGAGAGGCGCCTCGATCCGTCGGCGATGCGCACGCGATGCACGATCATGCCCTCGGACCGCCAGCGATGGATCGTGCGGCCGCTCACCGACAGCGTCGTCGCGGCATCCTCGAGGGTGA
>JBMSXH010000367.1:0-3186 GCA_049425445.1 Phycisphaerales bacterium
TCGTCGACGTACGCGCCGTTCCAGCCGTTCACGGACGGCGAAGCGCGATGCTCGGACATGATGCGGCAGGCTCCAGGCGGCGTGCGGGGCGCGGAAGCGAAGGGCGGACAGCCCCGACACCGCGTCCCGTGGGGCAAAACCGCAGTGTATTCGTCCGCTTCGCGATCGGGGACCTCTCGCCCGCGAAGGTCGACCGACTTTCCGCCGTTCGTCGTTTTCGGACCTTGAGGGTCAGAGCAGCGCGACCGGGTCGACGTCGACGGCCATCTTCTCGCCGGGCCGGATCCACCGCTCCGACCGGGCCCGCTGCAGGAGCCGCTGGATCGCGGCCGCGTCGTCGGCGAGCACCTCGATCTGGAGCCGGTGCCGGTTCGAGATCCGGGCGATCGGGCAGGGAGACGGGCCACGGAGTTCGAGCCCCTCCGACTCGGGGAGCGAGGCGAGTCTTCCAGCCAGTTCCTTCGCGGCCGCCTCTGCTGCGGCGAGGTCCTCGTCTCGAAGGAGGATCCGGGCCATGCGGCGCACCGGCGGGAGACCGAATCGGAGGCGATCCGCCAACTCGGCCTCCGCGAACGCCTCGAATCGGTGCAGCGCGGCGAGTCGGATCGCCGGGGTGTCGGGCTGAAGGGTCTGGACGATCGCCCGCCCGGCGGCTTCGCCGCGACCACAGCGGCCGGCGACTTGGCTCACGAGTTGGAAGGTTCGCTCGGCGGCTCGGAAGTCGGGGAGGTTGAGGGCGGTGTCGGCATTGATGACGCCGACGAGCCGGACGCCGGGAAAGTCGAGTCCCTTGGCGATCATCTGGGTGCCGAGGAGGACTCGAATCGACCCCTCCCCGAAACGGGAGAGCACGCGGTGGAAGTCCCCCGGGGCATCCATGCTGTCCGAATCGACCCGGACGATCGCGTCCGCCTCGTCGAGGGCGGGGAGGATCCGCCGCAACTCCTCCTCGACCCGCTGCGTGCCGAGTCCGAAGACCGTCACGGGCTTGCCGCACTCCGGGCAGGAGCGCGGCACCCGCTGCTCGCTTCCGCAGTGGTGGCAGCGGAGGAACTCGGGCCCGGGCCCGTCCCGATGTTCCGGGCGGTGGCAGACCATGCCCGCGTCGCACTCCGAACAGGTCTTGATCCACCCGCAGCGGTGGTCCGCGCAGGCGATGTAGTTCGCATACCCCCGTCGATTCAGCAGCAGCAGCGCCTGCCCGCCCTCGTCGAGGCAGCGGCGAAGGCCTGCGGCGAGTGTCGGGCCGATCAGATGGACCCGCCGATCCGCGAACGAGCGCCGCTCGCGGGTGAAGTCGACCACCTCGACCTTCGGCACGTTGAGTCCCGGGGCCCGTTTCGAGAGCCGGTGCAGGTGGATCAGGCCTCGCGCGGTCGCGTTGATCCAGGTCTCGAGGCTCGGGGTTGCGCTGCCGAGCAGCACCGGGCAGCCGGCGAGCTGGGCGCGTCGGATCGCGACGTCGCGCCCGTGGTAGCGCGGGGCCTGATCCTGCTTGTAGGAAGGATCGTGTTCCTCGTCGACGACGACGAGTCCGAGTTCCCCTTCCGGAATCGGGGCGAAGATCGCCGAACGGGCCCCGGTCACGATCCGGGCCTTGCCTTCGGCGGCGAGCGTCCATTGTCGATGCCGTTGGGCGGCGGTCAGACCGGAATGGAGGATCGACACCGGAACCTGCGGGAATCTCGCGAGGAGCCTCGCGATCGTCTGCGGAGTGAGGGCGATCTCGGGCACGAGCAGGAGCGCGACCTTGCCGGCCTGCACGGTCTGTTCGATGAGTCTCAGGTAGACCTCGGTCTTGCCCGCCCCGGTGACGCCGAACAACAGGTGACGGCTGAAGCCCGCGGCAAGGGTTGCGCCGACCGCCTCGACCACGGCCGCCTGCTCGCCGGTGAGGTCGGGCCGCGCGAGCGGCGCGGCCCGGTCGGGCCGTTCGCGCCCCGTGACCTCCCGGCGGGTGCTCGCGACGAGCAGACCCTTCGACACCATGGCCCGGATCGCCGCGGGCGACGCGAGGCCAGCTTCCCTCGCGAGCAACTGAAGTTCGATCGGTTCGGCGCCCGCGGGGCGCTGTTCGAGGATCTCCAAGACCTTCCGTTGCTTGGGACCAAGCCGCGCCACCGGTGGGGGGCTCTCCGCCCGCTCGATGAAGGTGGTCGTGACCAGGCCGACCTCGCGACGCACCGCCGCCGGGAGCATGGATTGCAGCGTGATCCCGATCGGGCAGAGGTAGTAGCGGCTGATCCAGTGGGCGAGTTCGAGGAGATGGGGGTTGAGCGGCGGACGCTCGTCCGCGAGCCCCAGGATCGACTTGATTCGGGAGGCGTCCACGTCCGCGGGCGGTTGGTCGGCCAACGCCACGACGGTTCCTCGGGTCGGCTTGTCCCCGCGGCCGAGCGGCACATTCACTCGAACCCCGTCGCGCACCCCCTCGAGGCCCAGCGGGATCGCGTAGGTCAACCCGTCGGGATAGAGATCGACGCCCCGCTCGACCGCCACCATCGCGAAGCCTCGGACTGGAGGCGTCGCCTTCTCGAAGGCTTGGTCGGAGTCGAAGAGCGTCCGCACGACGCGAGTCTACGAGGGCATCCGGCCTGCGCCGTCGTTCCGGCGAAAGCGCCGCGAGTCGCGACGATTTTGCGAAGAGACGCGGCTCGGGCCGCGTCGGCGGTCGTCCTCTTCGATATCATTCCGCCCATGCACGCCGACCGCCCCGCCGCCCGTCTCGTCCTCGAGGACGGAACGGTGTTTTGGGGGCGAGGTTTCGGAGCCGCCGCGACCGGCGGAGCCACCCGCTGCGGCGAAGTCGTCTTCAACACCGCGATGTGCGGGTACCAGGAGGCCTTCTCCGACCCGAGCTATCGCGGGCAGATCTTGGCGATGACCGTGCCCCATGTCGGCAACTACGGGATCTGCCCGGAGGATGTCGAGAGTCCGGGACCCGAGGTCGCCGGGGTCGTGGTTCGAGAGTTGTCGCGGGTCGTCTCGAATCATCGTGCCGAGTCGGACTTGAGCACGTGGCTTGCCGGCGCCGGCGTGCCAGGCATCGAGCGCATCGACACGCGGGCGCTCGTCCGCCGGCTCCGGCTCGGCGGTGCCATGCGGGGGCTGATCTCGACCGATGCGGCCAAGACCGACGCGGAACTGGTGGCGCTCGTCCGCGGCAGCGAGTCGATGGCGGGTCGG
>JBMSXH010000368.1:0-3180 GCA_049425445.1 Phycisphaerales bacterium
GCCACCAGGGGTCTTCCTGAGGGCTTGCGATCGCGGACGCGACGAACAGCGTGGCCGCAAGCAGGTACGTCGCAGGGCGAACGGCGTGCAGGCCGAGCCGATCGATCGATTGACGCGCCGAGCGACTCGTCGCGTCGAACAGGACGTTGAAGTTGGCGGGAATCATGTCGGCGATCACGGAACGGGCGTCCGGAGACTCCGGCGACACCGCGGTCGCCCGGGACCGTCGAATGTAGCCTCCGAGGCGAGACCAGCGATGGCGAGCGAGGCCGATCGCCTCGACGAGCCACGCCGATCGACCCGCTACCGTGACCGACGCCCGTCGAGCAACGCTCGCCCCAACCCCCATCGGAGGCCCGGACCATGCTTGCCTCGAGGATCCTGCCCGCCCTGCTCCTGTCGACTTCCCTCAGCGGAATGGGCCACGCCGAGCCCCCTCGGGTGCTGCCGGTTCCGGGCGGCTGGAACGACGTCGATCCGCAGGGACTCGGCGCCTACGACGGCTTCGCGTGGTACCTGCTTGCGGTGGAGATCCCGGGCGAGTGGCGAAAGGCCGATCTCGAACTTCGGCTCGGGCAGATCGACGACGCGGATGAAGCCTTCTTCAACGGCGCGAAGGTCGGCGCGACGGGTTCGATGCCGCCCCGCGGCTCGACCGCGTGGCAGGCCGAGCGGGCCTACCGCGTGCCCGCGTCGCTGGTCGAACCCGGCGCGTGGGCGGTGTTGGCGGTGCGAGTGCACGACTCCGGCGGCAACGGCGGCATCTGGGGCGGCACGCCGCTGCTCGCCGGTCCCGATGGCGCGATCTCGCTCGCAGGCGCGTGGCAGGTCGTGCGAGGCGACGAGCCGGGCGCGATCGACGCGAACCGCGCGAGGGATCTCGCCGAGTCGATCGGCGCCGCGGCGCTCGAGGCGAACCTGATGTTCGCGGGTGGCCCCGTGCCGGGCTGGACGACCGCGAGCAATGCGGCACCGCCGGAGGGCCTCGTGCTCTGGTACGAGCGGCCCGCCTCCAAGTGGACCGAGGCGCTGCCGGTCGGCAACGGCCGCCTTGGAGCGATGGTCTACGGCGACGCCTTCGGCACGATCCAGGTGAACGAGGACTCGCTCTGGGCGGGTCGTCCGATCGATCGGCATCGCACGCCGTCGGAGGGAGCGCTCGATCGGGCGCGGGACCTCTGGTTCAAGGGCGACGTCGCCGGCGCGCAGCGGATCATGCAGGAGGAGTTCATGAGCGAACGCCTCGTGCGCAGCCACCAGACCCTCGCCACCGTGGGCACCCGATGGGACGACTGCTTCGGTTCGATCACCGAGTACCGCCGCTCGCTCGATCTCTCGACGGGCATTGCCACCACCGAGTTCACGGCGGACGGCTCCCGATTCCGCTATCGCGTGTTCGCGAGCGAGCCCGACCAGGTGATCGTCATCCGCTGGGAGGCGCTCGGCGAGAAGCCCCTGATCGCGGCGCTCGCGGCGGGTCGCGACAGCCTGCGCGACGGCGGAATGGATGTCGCGTACGACGAGACCGAGCGGACGATCGACGGCGTCTCGACGCGCCGCACGATCGAGTTCCACACCCTGTACGGCACGGCCGTCAATGGCGAGCATCCGGGGGTGCGCTTCGCGGGATGCGCGGCGATGCGCTGCGATGAAGCGGAGCCCGCGACCCGCGAGATCGACCGCACTCCCGCGGCGACGCTCGGGAAGGTCGAGGGCACGCCGGGCGTCGGGCGAGAATCGCGCGCCTACACCGTGGTCATCGCGGGGGCGACCGACTTCCGCGCCTTCATCGATCCGCCGGTTCGCCTGAAGGACCCGCGGCTGACCGCGCAGGAGGTCGCGAGGGCCGCGATCGACCGCCCCTTCGACGAACTCCTCGCGCGGCACCTCGCCTCGTTCACGCCGCCGATGGCACGGGTCGCGATCGATCTGGGCACGAGCGGGCAGGCGACGAAGCCCACCGACGTGCGGCTGCGTGAACTCCGCGCCGGAGCGGATGACCCTTCGCTGTTCTCGCTCTACTTCCAGTTCGCGCGGTACCTGCTGGTGTCGTGCTCGCGGCCGGGCACCATGCCCGCGAACCTGCAGGGGCTTTGGAACGAGCACCTCGAGGCGCCCTGGAACGCCGACTACCACATCAACATCAACCTGCAGATGAACTACTGGCCCGCGGAGGTCGCCAACCTCGCGGAGTTCCATGAGCCGCTCTTCGACTTCACCGAGCGTCTCGCGAAGCGCGGCGAGGAGACCGCGCAGCGACTCTACGGCGCCGATGGCTGGGTGGCCCACCACACCTCCGATGCGTGGGCGTTCACCGTGCCGATCGGACGAACGGTGTGGGGCATGTGGCCTCACGGCGGCGCGTGGACGGTGCGGCACCTGTGGGAGTCGTACCTCCACTCGGGCGACGAGGCCTTCCTCGCGGAGCGGGCGTGGCCGCTCATGCGCGGCGCAAGCGCGTTCTATCTCGACTACCTCGTCGAGGATCCCGCGACGGGGCTGCTCGTGTCGGGCCCGAGCAGTTCTCCCGAGAACACCTTCATCACCGACGACGGCCAGCGGGCGGACATCGGGATGGGCAACTCGATGGACCAGCAGATCGTGTGGGACTGCTTCACCAACCTGATCCTCGCCGCGACGGTGCTTGGGCGTCTCGACGATCCGATCGTCGTCGAGACGATCGCAGCGCGAGAGCGCCTCGCCCCGACGCCGATCGGCGCCGACGGCCGCCTCATGGAGTGGTCGCGCGCGTTCCGGGAGGCGGAGCCGGGCCATCGGCACATGTCGCACCTCTACGGACTGCATCCGGGCTCGCAGTTCACCCTCGACGAGACCCCCGACCATCTCGCCGCCGCCCGCAAGACCCTCGAGTTCAGGCTCGCCAACGGCGGCGGCCACACGGGATGGAGCCGCGCGTGGCTCGTCAACTTCTTCGCCCGGCTCCGCGACGGCGACGAGGCGTTCGCGAACCTGCGGCTCCTGCTCGAGAAGTCGACGCTGCCCAACCTGTTCGACGATCACCCGCCGTTTCAGATCGACGGCAACTTCGGCGGCGCCGCGGGCCTTGCCGAGATGCTCCTGCAGTCGCACATCGCCGACGACGCCGAGGGCGCGGCGTTAGCGCCCGGCGAACTCCCGCGGCGCGTCGTCGCCGTGATGCCCGCGGGGCCGCCGGCGTGG
>JBMSXH010000369.1:0-3150 GCA_049425445.1 Phycisphaerales bacterium
TCGGGCGTCCACCAGGGCTCCTTCAGCATCGGGTCGTAGATCTGCATCTGCTCGTCGTCGGGAACCGGCGGATTCTCCGGAGCCGGCCGCAGCGTGACGTCGATGCGACGGCAGTTCGCGGGCGGCACCGTCATCTGGTTCGCGAGCTTGCCGAAGGTCGACACCTCGTCGAACAGCTGCCACTGCATGATGTCGGGAGTCCAGATCTCGTCGTCGCCCTTGCCTTCGAGGAACTTGAAGGTGAGCTGCTGCCCCGGCGGGATCGCCATCACGAAGAACGGCTCCTCGGTCCGGACATCGACGAGCGTCACGGTCAGCGGCTTGAACGACGTCGAGACGTAGGTGAAGCCGCGACCGCTCGCCGGCATGAAGCCGCCGTCGGGCGCGTAGCAGGCGGGAATCGCGAGCATCGAGGCGAGCGCCGTGACGGCAAGGGCGGTTCGAAGGGTGCGCATGGGTCTGGGTGGGAGCTCGAGGATCGTCTCGCGGCGGTTCCACACGCCGCTCCGAGAGCCCCGCTTATCGACCAACCTCCCGTCGAATGCTGCGACAAAGCACCGAAATCGGGAGAGCGATATCGTCCGGCGATGCCCTCGCCGCGACTGCGCATCGGACACGGCTACGACCTTCATCGCCTCGAGCCGCCGCCGCCGGATGGATCCGGACGTCCGCTGGTCCTCGGCGGCGTCCGCTTCGACCACCCCGTCGGTCCGGTCGGGCACTCGGACGGCGACGTGGTCCTTCATGCGGTCACCGATGCCGTGCTGGGGGCGCTGGGCCTTCCCGACATCGGGCAGTTGTTCTCGGACCAGGATCCTCGATGGGACGGCCAGGACTCGCGGCTCTTCCTCGTCGAGGCGACCCGTCGCATGCGCGAGGCGGGTTATCGGGTCGGCAACCTCGACGTGACCATCGTCTGCGAGCGGCCGAAGATCGGCCCGGTCAAGGGGGAGATCGCCCGGCTGATCGCGGAACTGCTCGGCTGCGAACTCGATCGCGTGAACGTGAAGGGCAAGACCCACGAGAAGGTCGACGCGATCGGCGAGGGACGCGCGATCGAGACCCACGTGGTGGTGCTGCTCGAGGCCGGTTCAGTCTGAGGCCCGGAACCCGCCCTTGAAGATGGTTCGGTCCGAGCGGATCGGGCGATAGACTCGTCGATCCCCCGCGGGAAGCCCGCGGTTCCGCCCGAGGACCCCCGTCGTTGGAAGAACTCCAGGCCTGGCTCACCGCGAACGGTCCCGCCCTCGGCGCCTGGAGCCCCCTGATCGTGCTGGGGCTGCTGCTCCTCTCGGGGATCGGCATCCCGGTCTCGGAGGATGTCGTCAACCTGCCGGCAGGCATCCTGATCGGGCAGGGCGTCTGGCCCGCGGTGCCGATCATCCTCGCCTGCTACGTCGGCGTGATCGCAGGCGATGCGCTCTGGTTCTTCAACCTGCGGACCTTCGGAACGCCGCTGCTGCATCGGCGCTGGTTCAAGAGGTTTGTGCACCCCAAACGGCTGCTGCAGGTCAAGCATCAGATCGATCGCCGCGGCCCGTGGGTCCTCGTTGCGGCAAGGTTCATTCCCGGCGCCCGAAGTCCGGTGCTCACCGCCTCGGCGCTTCTGCACATGCCGTGGAGGAGCTTCCTGCTCGTCGAGTTCGTCTGCTGCCTCTTCACGGTGCCGATGCAGGTCGGGGTCGGCTACCTCCTCGGCCGCCAACTCGGTCCGGACGATCTCGCCGGAACGGTGACGCTCGTCGCGGCGGTGATCGTCGGCGTCCTGCTCCTCAGCGCGGCGATCCCCGCGATCATGCAAGCCTGGCGGAGCAAGCATCCCCTGCCTCGCGCGAAGGCCGATTGGCTTCGCCGATACCGTTCCCGGAACACCAGCGACCAGGCGTCGAGTCCCAACGGACCGGCGCAGCCAGGAGATCCGCCATGCGTGCCATCGTGACCGGACAGGTCGGCGTCGAGAAGAAGCCCTACCTCGACGCCGTGGGGCGGATGGCCCGCGAGGAGGGCGAGCGCCTCGAGATCTTCCACCTCGGCGACATGATGTACGCCGAGGCGCCCGACGTTCGCCCGGGACGCATCCTCGACCTCTCGCTCAGCCGCCTCGCCACGCTGCGACGGGCCGCGTTCCGGGACGTCATCTCCGCGACCTCGCCCGCGGAGGACCACCGCAACGTCCTGGTCAACACCCACGCCACCTTCCGCTGGAGGCATGGCCTCTTCAGCGCGTTCGACTTCGACCTCATGCAGCGTTTCGAGCCGGACATGTTCATCTGCCTCGTGGACAACGTGGAGATGGTGCATCGGCGGCTGCACGCCGAGCACGTCATCGACGCGACGCTGAAGGACTGCATGGTGTGGCGCGAGGAGGAGATCCTCGCGACGGAACTGCTCGCCGACGCGCTGGGCGGACGCAACCGCTTCTACATCGTGAGCCGCGGGCGCATCGCGGAGACCACCGAGACCTGCCTGCGCCTCGTGACCCGACCCGAGATGCGGAAGGTCTACCCGAGCTTCCCGATGAGCCACGTGGTCGACCTGCCCGACGTGCTCGAGGAGATCGACCAGTTCCGCGCCGCGATCGCGAAGCACTTCATCGCCTTCGATCCCGGCGACGTCGACGAGAAGCTGCTGCTCGACCGCGCCATCGCCGCGGCCCGCGACGGGCAGGACTTCATCGAGGTGACGAGCCACGGCTTCGGCAAGGCGGGCACCGCCCCGCCGATGCGGCTGCCGGTCCGCGAGGTCCTCGACATCGCCGGCGACATCGACGGCCAGATCTACATGCGGGACTTCAAGCTGATCGACCAGGCGGACATGATCGTCTCGCTGATCCCGGAGCTTCCCGGCGGGGTCCCCGGGCTCTCCTCGGGCGTCGAGCGCGAACTGCAGCACGCCTTCGAGCACACCAAGGAGGTCTACGTGGTGTGGAAGCCGAAGAAGGCGCCGAGCCCCTTCATCACCGAGACCGCGACGAAGATCTTCCGCAGCGTCGAGGAGGCCCTCGGCTACTTCGAGAGCAAGGGCATGTTCCCGACGACGAATCTCTTCGGGCGCTGAGCGTCGCGAGCCACGCGATGCCGCGCGTCCGCCTCACCGTCGCGTACGAGGGAACCGACTTCCACGGCTGGCAGGCGCAGCACCCGCCCGACG
>JBMSXH010000370.1:0-3140 GCA_049425445.1 Phycisphaerales bacterium
CCGATCTCGAGGTGGGTGGTCCAGCTTCCGCCGAAGAAGACCCACGTCTCGGGAGTCACCTCGATCTCGCCGAGCGAGACGAGCTCGTACACCCCCGCCTCGAAGTCGCCCGGCGCGAGGTTCACGTCGGCGACCCGCAGGCCGGTGTCGAACTGATGGCCTCCGACCGAGAACGGCAGATCGGGCGAATCGACCACCGCGGCGTAGCCCCGCGCCGCCTCCGGATCGAGCACCACCCGCGGCCAACCGCGATGGCGATACGGCACGAAGGTGCGGATGCGCGACCGCGCGATGCCGTCGAAGGCGTCCGGCAACGGCTGCTCTCCGCCGCCGCCGAGGATGATCGTCGTGAAGTACTCGAGGTCCGCCTCGCCGATCGCAACGACGCCCGGCGTGTCGTTGATCGAGTGGAGCCGATCCACGACCACGGCGTGGTCGGTGTAGATCTCCGGATGCAGCTCGACCAGATCGAACCAGCGCCAGAGCGTCGCGAGATCCAACTCGCGGCGCGCGAGCCGGACGTTCCTCGTCACCGCCTCCGGGCCTCCCTCGATCGCCTCGAGCATCGCGTCGAAGAGTCCCTGCCACTCGTGCAGCCGCTCGGCGGTGAGATAGGGGAAGGTCAACTCGTCGAACTCCCGCGACTTGTAGCCGACGCCCGGCGGCAGCTCCGCCATCGCGAGGCGCCCGGCCTCGAGCGCCTCGAGGAACGCGCGCATCGCCGGCGCCGCCGGCCCGTAGAGCGCGTCGGTCACTTCTTCGAGGATCGCAGCGACGTCGGCATCGACGTCCTTGCACAGCGCGTAGAAGAGATACGCCTGCACCTCGCTCCATCCGCTGCGGGCGGTGTAGCCGGCATGGTCGGTGAAGACGCCATCCACGCCCGCCTCGTGCATCAGCCGCAGGTTCGTCGCGAGGCGCTCGACGTTGCCCACCGGCATCGAGATCCCCGTGCCCCACGGATTCGGATAGAGCCACGCCCACAGGTTGCCCGGCGCCGCGATCTGGCCCCAGGCCTGCAGGTGGGCGTAGGTCTCCTGGATCTCCGGGTCGGGATGGCTCCAGTCGGCGAAGTAGCTGTCCTCGATCGGCGCGAAGTCGATCACGAGGTTCGACGGAAGCGTCGCGCCCGCCGGCAGCGTCGGCGGAATCTGGGTCTGGTCGCGGCGATAGGCGAGGCTCGCCACGCGAACCTCCGGGTGCGTCGTCTCGAGCTCGCCGCAGAGCTCGAGGAGATAGTCGTAGAGCGGACCGCCGGGGCTCTGGTACTGCTCCATGAGCGCGTTGCAGGGACCGCAGTGGCAGAGACGGCCCGGCGTGTCGTTCGCCGAGACCGACACCACGCATCGCTCGCCGACGCTGGCGATGCCGCCAATCAGGTTCTGCGTGAGCTCGGCCCGGAGCCCATGGTTCGACAGGCAGAGCTGGCGATTCGAGACGCGGGTGCCCTGTTCGTTCAGCGTGAACCACTCGGGGTTGGTGCTGAAGTAGTCGGCACGCGGAATCCAATCCCAGTTCGCCGCGTAGTTCGGCAATCCGTTCGCCGGCACAAGGCCGCCAAACGAGTGCGGCAGGTTCAGGGTGTCGTCGATCTCCGACTCGTAGCCCAGGTCGCCCACCCCGATCGCCTCGGCCCGAGGCGTGATGCCCATGTTGATCCCGTGCTCGTAGTAGAAGCGCAGGTCGGACGAGAGTTGCACGCGACGGTGGGCGAAGTCGAAGCCCCCGATGCGCTCGAACGGCTCGAGCACCACGGTCGGCGTGTCGGGAAGCACCGGCGCCTCGTAGGGCGTGTACCAGCGGCGCCCGAGCGAGACTTCCGCGAAGTCCATCGCGGCGTGGTAGGAGCCGTGCACACCGACTCCGTAGAGCAGGATGTCCTCGCCGATCGAGCGGGCGACGTGCTGCTGCGGCCCCAATCCCGCCAGCGGATCGTCGCCGAGCCGGTCGAGCGCCGGCTCGCTCAGGCCCACGAAGATCGCCGGCCCGAGACCGTCGAACTCGGAGGCCTCGAGGATCGGAAGCTCCGCTCCGGTGATGCCCTCGAGGTAGTAGGCGAGCCGATCCGCCGCGACACGCTCGATGGCGGTCGCCTCGACGGGAATCACGATTCGATGTTCGCTGACGCCGTTCTGGGCGAGCGTGATCGAGGCGACGCTTGGACGTGCGCTCGCGACACCCGCGGCCAGGATCCCGATCGCCACCGCCGCTCGAGGCAGCGGCCGGAACGCGGCGGTCGCCGATCGACGTGGCGAAACTGGTGATGGAGCCATGGCTGAACCCACGGGGTGAACCGGCGTCGCAGATCGGGCGATCCACGCGTGATGTCGGATGCATCCCGAGACGCCAGGAGCCGACGATCTCGGTCCGCCCCCCTCGTGGCAACGACCTTGACCGCACGAAGTTCGATCGAAGCGCGTCGATTCACCTTGCGAAGCATCCTCTCGCCGAGATCGCGACCGATTGCGGTGAACACCCTCGAACGCCACCGGCGTCAGATCATCGATCGCGAGAGGCGATCGACCGCACCGGCGATCTCGTCGACCGAACGATCGAGTTCCTCGGCGGTCGTCTCCGGCCCGAGGCTGAAACGCACCGAGCCGTGGGCGATCTCGCGGGGCACGCCCATCGCGAGCAGCACCGGCGACGGATCGAGCGATCCGCTGCTGCACGCGGCACCGGCGGACGCGTGGACGCCCCGCTCCGAGAGCACGACGAGGATCGCCTCCGCCTCGAGCCGCGGGAATCCGATGTTCGAGGTGTTGGGAAGACGCGGCGCCGCCGACGCGTTCACCACCGCGCCTTCGCAGCGGGCGAGCACCTCCCGCTCGAAGCGATCCCGCAGTCCCGCGATCCGCTCCCATCGCCCGTCGGCGATGCTCGCGCGCGCCGCCTCCGCCGCAGCGCCGAGCCCGACGATTCCCGGCACGTTCTCGGTGCCGCCGCGGCGCTCCCGCTCCTGCGGCCCGCCCACGATCTGCGGGGCCAGCCGAACTCCGCCGCGCACCAGCAGCCCGCCGGCGCCCTTGGGGCCGTGGAACTTGTGGCCGGAGAAGGTGAGCAGATCGATCGGCAACGTCGAGAAGTCGAGCGGCAGCCGCCCGGCCCACTGCACGGCATCGCAGTGGAACCGCACGCCG
>JBMSXH010000371.1:0-3128 GCA_049425445.1 Phycisphaerales bacterium
CTCCAACTCGGCCGCACCGAGTGGCGACTCGTCCGAAGCAGGCACGGTGGACTCCTCGCGAGGGGCCTCCGCCGGAGAGACTTCCCGCACCGTCGCCTCCATGCGCGACGCGGTGACGCTGAAGGAACGCCGTTCTCCGCTTCGCGTCGCATAGATCATCTCGACGTCGTCGGCGAGGGTGACGAGCGATCGATCGGCCGCAGTTCGAAGGAGGTCGAGCCGGCCCTTCCAGGAGAAGCGAGCGGTCGCGCCCGCCCGCTCCCGAGCCGGTGCTTCGGAGACGAGCAGGGTGCCCGCGCCGACCACCCGGCCTTCTCGCGTGGCGAGTCCGTACTCGATGCGAGGGCCGCTGATCCGAAACACGTCCGGCTCCTGGTCTGCCGCCGCCTGCGCCGCAGGACGCCGCGCCTCCAGCACGGCCGGCGCACCGGTCGCGAGCAGATCCGACGGATCGAGTTCCGTCGCCGGCGTCTCGCCGTCCCCGCTCACCCGCGTGAATCGAACCCGAAGTTCCTGCGCCGACAGCCGATCCTCTCGACCGTCCGCGTCCACCGATCTCGCCCGCACGGCCGAATCCGGAGAACCCCGCACCACCAGTTCCGCCACCGGCCGATCGACACTCGTCTCGTCGATCGCCGGCTCGTCGAAGGCGAGGCCCTGCGTCCACACCGCGGCGAGCCGCGTTTCGCCTGCGACCTCCGGACGACTCGGACGCGCCGGCCACTCCCACCCAGGCTGTCGGAGGATCTCCTCCGTCGGCGCCTCCCAGACGGCAAGCGGCGACTCGCTTCCGGATCGAAGTCTGCCCGGACCAGGCGCCGCCGCTCGTCGGCCCGCCTCGGAGTCCCGGAGTTCGAGGCTCTCGAGGCCGTCGAGCACCGCGGTGTCGCGGACCAGCACCAGCGAGCGCGAGTTGCTCGAGAGTTCGAGTCGCCCGGCGGGTCCATCCCCATCGAGCCGATCGGCGAAGACCCAGGTGCCGTCGGACAGCCCGACGACCACGTCGCCGACGGCCTCGGCACGATCGACTTCGGCGCCGCCGAACGCAGCAGGCGACACCTCTTCGATCTCCGACAGCCGCTCGACGATCGCCGGCGGCAGGAACGTCGCCGCGAGTCGGTCGGCGAACACGAGCCGCGACGCATCGAGGGCTCGCACGGACCCCTCCGCCTCGAATCGTTCGACGATCGCCCTTTCCCGATCGTCGCGCAACGCCACGACGAGTCGCGCTGCGGAGATTCGTCCGATGTCGCCACGGCGGATCGCCACGACTCCGCCGCGGGCCTCGACCCGTCGCAGGCGATCGCGATCGGCGTCGGGGGTCCTCGCGAAGAACTCGGCATCCAGCGCCGGCGCGGAGAGCAGCAGCGAGTCGGACTCGACCACGACCCCATCGGGTCGATCGCCGCCCTCGAACCGAGCCGTCTCGATCGATCGCTCGTCCGGACCGAGTTGCAGGGCCAGACGCTCGGCCCACTCGATTCGGACTCGGGCCGGATCGGGCTCCGACATCGTCGAGTCCGGCTCCGGTTCCCTCGTCTCGCCGACTTCGAGCCATCCGGGTCCCGCGAGATCGATGGATCGGCCGGCCACGCGGATCGACGGCGAACCGACGTGCAACGACGGGCTCTCGATCGTCGTGAGGCCGCCGGGCGAAAGGAGATCGAGGCGATCGCCGGTCGAGAGCCCGGTGCGGGCTTCGAGGATCGCGCAACGGACGACGGCCTCGCGGATCGGGTCTTCCACGATCACCGGACTTCCTTCCACCCGTACCCACACCTCGCGATCGCTCTCCGGCCTCGGCACACCGGACGGAAGCGGCTCGATCAGCAGCGAACCCCCGAACTCGATCTCGATCTCGACCGGGTCCATCGTGTCCCCCGAGCCGCCGCCATCCTGTGCGATGGCCGACGCAGCGAGCCACTCGCGCGGCGGGAGCGGCACCGTCACCGGATCGCGCCACGGAACCGATGAGCCTGGCATCGGAAGCGCTTCTCGCGACGCGATGGCCCCGAGGTTCCCAGATCGCATCGAGAAGATCGCGCCGAGCCGATCACCCTCGATCGTGCTCCGCGAGTCTCCTTCGACCCGGGTGATCAGCACGCCGCCATCGAGCGCGAGACGAAACAGCCGAGCCGACGGCGCGGGCGGCGATGAACCCTTGGCAGCGTCGCGACTCGGCGGGCGGGTGGTCGAGCCGCCATCGCCCGATCCGGCGTCGGGAGTTGGCGAGGCGTCGTCTCCCGCCTTCGCGGGGGCCGGGGCTGCGCTCGGAGCAGGATCCTCGCGTCGCCGATCGACGAGTCGAAGCGGCGAGATCGCTCGCTCGACGACGAGCCGCTCGATGTCCCGCCCCGATTCGTCGAGGAAGAGCAGCATCCCTTCACCGGAGAACGTCAGTTCCTCGGACTCGATGCTGACGACCCCATCGGATCGGATGCGGCCTTCCGCATCATCGAACTCGACCTCGTCCGCCAGCACGACGAGCCAGGGGTCGTCGGTGTCGACCGAAACCGATCCGCCCGCGACCGGCCGAAACACCTCGATCCGCACATCGCCGCGCAGCGTTCCCGATTCGATCGCACGATCGGGGATCCTGGCCGTGCCCTCGGCGCCGGAGACCCGCGTCACGCGACCATCCTCGCCGTAGAAGACCGCCCGCGGCGTGTCGAGACTCATCCAGCGGTCGGGCAGCGGCTCCATCCGCTTGGCCGCGTAGCGCTGCCGAAGCCTCCCGAGTTCGTCGGCCACCTCGATCCATCCGCCCTGCGCCAGTTCGACGGCGCCGGGGCTCGCGAGGTCGGCGGATCCACCGCCGCCGGCCGCCCGTTCGGACTCCGACAGCGGAGACGGACGCACCAGATCCTCGACATCGATTCCCTGAAGCCGGCTCGGGGGCGGCTCGTTGTCGCGATCGAGCCCCCAGGCGACCACGATCGCCGCGATCGCGACGAGCACGGCCCCGCCAATCGCCACGACCGCCCGCCAACGTCGGCGTCGGATCGGCACCGCGTCCTGCACAGCCGAAGTCGTCGTGCGTCGATCGGTCATCCGGCACCTCGCTCGGAGATGGCGCGCGTCAGCTCATTCCATCGGCCCTGGGCCTGGAGAATCCGTTCGATCGCTTC
>JBMSXH010000372.1:0-3119 GCA_049425445.1 Phycisphaerales bacterium
AGCAAGTTCCGCAACGCCGGGCAGACCTGCATCTGCGCAAACCGCTTCATCGTGGAGGCGTCCATCGCCGATCGATTCGCCGAGGCGTTCGCCGCACGAGCCGGCCAACTTCGCTGCGGACGCGGCCGCGATGCCGGCACGACCACGGGGCCGCTCATCGACGATGCCGCGATGGAGAAGGTCGAGGAACACGTTCGCGACGCCGTCGCGCATGGTGCCAGGGCGATCTGCGGAGGAGAGCGAACGAGGATCGACGGGCTTGCGGATCGCTTCTTCGCGCCGACCGTGCTCGACCGGCTCGATCCTTCGATGCGGATCTGGCGCGAGGAGACGTTCGGGCCGGTGGCGGCGATCGCGCGATTCGAGACCGAGGCGGAGGCGGTCGCGATGGCGAACGACACCGAGTACGGGCTCGCGGCCTACTTCTTCACCCGCGACGCCTCGAGGCTGATGCGTGTCGCGGAGGCGCTCGAGTACGGCATCGTCGGTGCGAACGACGCGCTCCCGTCCACGGCGGAAGCGCCCTTCGGCGGCGTGAAGCAGTCGGGCTTCGGCCGCGAGGGGGGACGGTGGGGCCTCGAGGAGTTCACGAGCCTCAAGTACGTCTCCTGGAAGGTGTGAAGGACTGCGCAACGAACCGCGGGAGCGGGGGAGCCGCGCCGGCGTGCGATGGTTCGTGACGTCGGGGGATCGGGCCGAGCCGGATCACTCGTCGCCGGTCAGGAAGCTTGCGAGCCGCTGGCGGCGCACCGGATGCTGCAGCTTGCGGATCGCCTTGCTCTCGACCTGGCGCACCCGCTCGCGGGTGACCTTGAAGATCCGTCCGACCTCCTCGAGGGTGTAGGTGTAGCCGTCGCCGATGCCGTAGCGGAGCTTGAGGATCTCGCGCTCCCGGTAGGTGAGCGTCTTGAGGACGTCGTTGATCCGCGAGCGGAGCATGTCGCTCGTCGCGGAGTCCGAGGGCGACTCCTGCCGCTCGTCCTCGATGAAGTCGCCGAAGTGGCTGTCCTCGCTCTCGCCGACCGGACGGTCGAGCGAGATCGGGTGCCGCGAGATCTTCATCACGCGACGCACCTCCTCGAGCGGCATCTTCGCGCGGACCGCGATCTCCTCGGTGGTCGGTTCGCGTCCGAGCTCCTGCAGGAGGTTCTTCTGGATGTTCCGCAACTTGGACATCGTCTCGATCATGTGGACCGGGACGCGGATCGTTCGAGCGTGGTCGGCGATGGCGCGGGTGATCGCCTGGCGGATCCACCACGTCGCGTACGTCGAGAACTTGTAGCCCCGCTTGTACTCGTACTTGTCGACCGCCCGCATCAGGCCGGTGTTGCCCTCCTGGATGATGTCGAGGAAGGGGAGCCCGCGATTGCGGTACTTCTTCGCGATCGAGACCACCAGTCGCAGATTGCCGCCGGACAGGTCGCGCTTGGCCTGCTCGTACTCGCCGAAGGCCTTCTCGATGTCCCGCACCCGCGTGGAGAGGTCGGAGCCCGACTCGAGCACGAGTCCGATGAGCCCCTCTCGCTCCTCGCGCATCACCATCAGATCCTCGGCGTCGTAGCGCTCGGGATTCTTGTCGGCGCGGGCGATCGTGGCGTCGAGCTGCTGGATCTTCCGGTTGATCGCCTGCAGCTTGCGGAGCAGCGGCTGGATCCGGCCGGTTCGCAGGCAGCACTCCTCGAGCAGCGTGGCGACGCGGCGACGTCGCTTGAGCATCTCCTCGCCGAGCCGAGCCCGCTGCGGATCGGAGACGTTGCCCTGCAGGGAATCCCACGCGTCGCGGTTCTGCTCGAGGAGCCGTGCGATCGTCTTCACGTTGACCGGGATCCGCGCGGCGATCTTCTCCTTCGCGTTGGGCTCGGCGGTCGAGATCCGCATGGTGCGGTCGAAGGGAAGGCTGCCCTCGTTCACCTGACGAAGGATGTCGATGGCGCAGCTGCCGGCGTAGTCGCTCTCGAGCACCTTGCGCCGGAAGATCATCCGGGTGGTCTCGATCTTCTTCGCGAGGCGGATCTCCTCCTCGCGGGTGAGCAGCGGGATGGTGCCCATCTGCGTGAGGTACATGCGGATCGGGTCGTCGATGCGACGGGATCCCTGCTCGGCGATCGCCTGCTCGACCACCGCCTGGGCCTCGGCGTCGTCGAGGATCTCCTCGTCGGTCTCTGCGGCCTCGGGGGTCTCCGCCGCCTCGCCGTCGGATTCGGCTTCGCGGTTCGCCGCCATCGCCGGTTCGTCGATCTCCTCCGAATCGGCGGGCGGGAGTTCGTCGATCATCTCGACCTTCGGCGCCTTGGCGGGCTTGCGAGGATCGTCGCGCTGGAACTTGAGTTCGGTCTGCAACGGCGCGATGAAGCAGGTCAGCCCGCCTCGCTTGACCTCCGGCTCGTCGATCAGCCGCACGGTGTGGTGGCGCAGCAGGACCAGCAAC
This sequence comes from Phycisphaerales bacterium, assembly GCA_049425445.1. GTDB lineage: Bacteria > Planctomycetota > Phycisphaerae > Phycisphaerales > SM1A02 > VGXO01. Next base: position 2,429 of record JBMSXH010000372.1, read on the forward strand.
TCGTCGAGTCGCTCTGGATCGACGAAGTCGTCGGGAAGGCAGGTGTTGAGTTCCTCGTAGCTGATCCACGTCCGCTGGACGCCGATCTCGACGAGTTCTCGAAGCACGGGATGCAGTTCTGAGATGACGAGGCTCACGGGGCTGGGGCTCCTGGGAACAGGTCGGCGGGAAGCGCCGGTCAGGCGGTGCGGGAGATTCTTCCGATCGCGGTCGGGCGAACGCCGACGGCGCGAAGCCGCTCGAGGCGGCGATGGACATCCTGAGGGTCGATGGTGGGTTGGGCAGTTCGGGCGTCCGCGTCGAGCGCTTCGAGTCGCCCGAGGCGGTCGAGATCGGCGAGGGCTGCAGCAAGCTGCTCGGTGGAGCAGCCTTCGAGCGACGGGCGGCGCTCCGCCAGCGCCAGCAGGTCGTCGAGTGCGTCGCGCAACGGCGGCTCCACGGCGACGAGAAGATCCGAAAGGACCGGTTCTCCGCCGCGGTCGCGGCACTCGAGCAGCCAGGTCGCCGCCGCCGCCGCGAGCGGATCTCGGAAGGGGCGATCGGCCGCGGCGATCTCCTCATCGAGCAGTTCAGGCCATGCCAGCAGCACGGAGACGAGGGTCCGCTCGGCGTGCCGCACCGCCGGAGCGACCGCCCCCTCGACCGCTCGCCGCACGACGACGGCCGCCGCTACCGCACGCTCCTCGCCGGC
>JBMSXH010000373.1:0-3105 GCA_049425445.1 Phycisphaerales bacterium
CCGCGATCGGGTTCGACCTCGATGCCGCCGCGGTGCGGCTGGCCGCCTCACGCCTGATCGCGATCGCCCCGCCGCTCACCGCGGCCGGATGATCAGAACTCGTACCTCAGGCCCGCGAAGTAGCGGAAGTCGTTGCGGGTTCCGGAGGTGATCTGCGACTGGTAGTCGTCGCTCACGCCTGCCTCGAAGGCCAGGCCTTCGACGCCCTCGATCTTCATGATCCACTTGGCGCCGGTGGTGAAGCGGAACTCCTGGATGTCGCCGACGTCGGGGAAGAAGGTGAAGAACGCCACGAGCTTGTTGTTCTTGGTGGGCCGCCACTCGACCTCGATGCCCGCGAGCGCTTCCGGCAACACGCGGTCCGGGCCGAACTCGTAGCTGACGCCGAAGCCGAGGCGGCCGTTGACGTCGAGCTGCTCCTCCTTGACGAACCAGTGCCCGATGCCGCCCCACGCGCTGACTCGCTGCTCCCAGGATTGGAACTCGTCGTACTGGAACTGGCCGGTGCCGAAGACGTACCAGCGCTTGTTCTCGAGGTCGCGTCGATAGTCGACCGTCGCGAGGAAGTTGTTGTTCTGCGTCAGTCCGTTCTGCACGCTGAAGAAGTAGCGGGCCGCGATCGTGAGCTGGTCGACGTCCGTGACCCGCTTCAGTTCGCCGCCGACACGAAGCTCGACGTTCGAGTTCACGTTGTCGTAGCCGGCGATCGCGAAGGAGAGCGATCCGCTCCAAGGGCTCTTCGGCGCGTCCGGCTCGAGCGAAGGCGTCTCGACGCTCGTGACGTCGGTTCGCTCGAGGACGATCTCGCCCAGAACGGGATGCTGCAGCTTGTAGGAGCCCGGCGTCTCCTCGACCACCACGGCCTCGAGCACCTCGCCCGTGGTCAGGGTGATCTTCGCCGCCGGCGGGGGCGCACCGACCGAGGGGTCTTCGATGGGAGGCACGTCCTGCAGGGACGCGCCGAGAAGCAGTGCGGTGGCGAGATTCATCGGGTTCTCTCCGTCGATCTGGAATGGGGGGAGTGCGGCCGTGCAGCGTGGCGCGATCAGGACGCGGCGGGAGAGGTTCCCGGCCGCAGCGCGATCAGCTTGTTCATCGCCTTGACGACGACGAAGGCGCTGAAGGCGATGATCACGAACTGGATGCAGTTGTCGAGGAAGTTGCCGTAGGCGATCGCGACCTCGGCGATCGCCGGCGAGGAGTCGGTCGCAGGCTCCGGCGACTGGATCACGAACTTGAGATCCTTGAAGTTCACGCCGCCGATCAGCATTCCAAGCGGCGGCATCAGGAGATCGCCCACGATCGAGTTGACGATCTTGTTGAACGCGGTGCCGACGACGATCCCCACCGCCATGTCGATGGCGTTGCCCTTCACGGCGAACTCGCGGAACTCCTGGAAGAAACCAGCCATCCGACGCCTCCTGCCGACCCGCCCGCAGGCGGTCGAACTGCGAACCTATGCAGTGGAGGAGGCGTCCGGCTCGCCCCGAACAACTTGTCCACAACGAGGCGTTCAGCGTCCGTCGGAGGACGCCTGGGCGAGCGCGAGCAGGCGGTCTGCGGCGGCGGCGGCATCGGCGCACGAGGCGGCCACGACGGTGGCGTGTCCGAGCTTGCGGCCGTCGCGGGGCAGCTTCCCATAGAGGTGGAGGCGAGCACCGGAGACCGCAAGCATGCTCGCGGTCTCGGGGCAACGACCGATCAGATTCACCATCGACGCATGCCCCAGCGGCGACGTGTCGCCAAGAGGCAGGCCGACGATCGCCCGAACATGGTTCTCGAACTGACTGGTGCGGGCCCCCTCGATCGTCCAGTGGCCGCTGTTGTGGACTCGCGGCGCGAACTCGTTCGCGAGGAGCGAGCCGTCGCGGCACTCGAAGAGCTCGAGTGCCAGCACGCCGACGTGTCCCAAGCGATCGGCGATCGACTCGGCCCATCGGTTCGCGGTTGCGACGTCCGGAGCGCCGGGCGCCGGCGCGACGGTCCGACGGAGGATTCCTCCGCGATGGAGGTTCTCCGCCAGCGGCCAGTGGCGGCAGGCTCCGTCGAGTCCGCGGACGACAAGCGCCGAGACCTCCCGAACGAAGTCCACCTTCTGTTCGAGAATGCAGGGGCTGTCACCGAGCGAATGCCACGCGCCGTCGAGATCCTCCACACGCTCCACGAGCACCTGTCCCTTGCCGTCGTAGCCGAAGCGACGGGTCTTCAGGATGGCCGGAGCGCCGACCTCCTCGCTCGCCGCGGAGAGATCCGTCGCCCGCTCGATCGAGGCGAATCGGGGTACGGCGATGCCGCAGTCGAGCAGGAATCGCTTCTCGACCAGGCGGTCGTGCTTCATCTCGAGCGAAGCCGTCCCCGGCCGCAGCGGAACGCGCGCGGCAAGGCGCTCGAGCGCCGCGGGGCCGACGTTCTCGAACTCGAAGGTCGCGACGTCGAGCCCGTCGGCGAAGCGATCGATCGCCGAGAGATCCTCGAAGGCGGCCCGTACCTGCGCTCGCCGTTGGCCGGCCGGAGACTCTTCCGAGGGATCGAGGAAGCGGAACTCGAAGCCCAGCGGCTCGCCCGCCTCCGCAAGCATCAGCCCGAGCTGCCCACCGCCGAGAACACCGATCCTCACGAAGCGGTCCCCGACGACGGATCTGGATTCGCCAGGATCTTCGCGGTCTGCTCGCCGCGAAACAGGTCAAGACGCTCTCGCACCTCCGGATCCTCGACCGCCAGGATCGCGGCGGCGAAGAGTGCCGCGTTGACGGCGCCCGCTCTTCCGATCGCAAAGGTCGCCACCGGCACCCCGGCGGGCATCTGCACGATCGAAAGCAGCGAGTCGACACCTTGAAGTGCCTTGCTCTCGACGGGCACGCCGAGCACCGGAAGCGACGTCTTGGAGGCCGCCATACCGGGCAGGTGTGCCGCGCCGCCAGCCCCGGCAATGATCGCGGCGAGGCCGCGGGCCGAGGCGGTCGAGGCGTACTCGAACAGCAGGTCCGGGGTGCGATGCGCCGAGACCACTCGGCACTCGTGCGCGATCGAGAGCGAGGAGAGCGTCTCGGATGCGTGCCGCATGGTCTCCCAGTCGGACTGGGAACCCATGATCACGCCGATGCG
>JBMSXH010000374.1:0-3096 GCA_049425445.1 Phycisphaerales bacterium
ACCCGACCAAGCATCCGCCGCGGGTTCGATCTATCGTCCGGGCCTCGGTCGCCCGATTGCCCCAACTGGAGCCGCATCATGCACCGCAGCGTTCTCATCGCCCTCGTCGCATCGCTCACCACGATCGAGGTTGCCGCGATCGCCGCGGAACCCCCCGTCAAGGTCTTCATCCTCGCGGGGCAGTCGAACATGGTCGGCGCCGGGCAGGTCAAGGCCGATCGCAATCGCAACGAGGGCCGAGGCTCGCTCGAGTGGCTCGTCGAAGAGTCGCCGGAGAAGGCCAGGTATGCGAACCTTCGCGACGCCAACGACCAGTGGGTCGAGCGCGAGGACGTGAAGATCTGGTTCCTCGGCCGCACGGGCGGACTGCGGCCCGGCTTCGGCGGCAACGAGCACTCGATCGGCCCGGAACTCGGCTTCGGCACCGTGGTCGGCAACGCCTACGACGAACCGGTGGTGCTGGTGAAGATCGCCTGGGGCGGCAAGGCGATCGGCAAGGAGTTCCGCCCGCCGAGTTCCGGCGGCGAGGTCGGCGCGGAGTACCGGCAACTCGTGGACCTCTCGAAGGAGACCATCGCGAACCTCGGCGTGATCTTCCCGGAGTTCGCGGGCCGCAAGGTCGAACTCGTCGGTCTCGGATGGCATCAGGGCTGGAACGATCGGGTGAATCAAGCCTTCAACGAGGCCTACGAGGAGAACCTCTCGAACCTGATCCGTGATCTGCGGAAGGAACTCGACGCTCCGAACCTGCCATTCGTCATCGCCGAGACCGGCATGACCGGCCCGGAGGAGAAGCATCCGCGAGCGCTCTCGCTGATGGCGGCGCAGAAGGCCGTGGCCGAGCGGCCCGAGTTCCGCGGCACCGTCGCCTTCGTCCCCACCCGCTCGTTCTGGCGAGACGAGACCGACTCGCCGTCGAAGCAGGGCTACCACTGGAACTCGAACGCCGAGACCTACTACCTGATCGGGGAAGCGATGGGACAGGCGATGCTCGAACTCGCCACGAAGAGCCCGACCGACCACCAACCGTGATCGCGGACCATTCGACGTCAGAGGATCAGCCCGACGTGACCGATTCCGACTTTCGGCTGCTCGTCGACCTTCACCGCCGCCACAAACGCCTCGGGCCGGGCGGCAGCGAGGAGACCCGTCACGCGCTCGAACTGACCGGACTCGACCGCACCGCGCCGCTGCGGGTGGCCGACGTCGGCTGCGGCACCGGAGCGTCGGCCCTCGTCCTCGCGAAGGCGCTGGCGAGTCCGGTCACGGCGGTCGACCTCTTCCCGGAGTTTCTCGAGGAACTCCGCGCGCGGGCCGAGCGGGCAGGCCTCGCCGATCGCGTCGAGACGGTCGTCGGATCGCTCGACGCCCTGCCCTTCGAGGAACGTTCGCTCGATCTGCTCTGGTCCGAAGGCGCGATCTACCTGCTCGGCTTCGAGGAGGGCCTGCGGCAGTGGCGGCGGTTCCTCAAGCCCGGCGGCGTGCTCGCCGTGACCGAGATCACCTGGACCACCGACGAGCGTCCCGCGGAACTCGAGGCGCACTGGCAGCGCGAGTACCCGGCCATCGACACCGCGGCGGCGAAGCTCCGCACGATCGAAGCGGCGGGCTACCACGTGCTCGGTCATTTCATGCTGCCTCCATCCTGCTGGGACGCCTACTACGGTCCGCTCCGCGCCGGCTGCGATGCGTTCCTCGCGCGGCATGAAGGCTCGGAGGCCGCCCGATCGATCGTCGAGGCCGAGTTGCGAGAGATCGATCTCCGCGAGCGATTCGGCGAGTACTTCAGCTACGGCTTCTACATCGCACGACGCCGCGACGACGAGCCGAGCGGGGACCGATCGCACTGAACTCGCAGCGTCTGTCCGTCGCGTCGGCATCGGAACGCCTCGGAGATGGAGACGGGCCTCTCGGCTCGCACGTCGTGCTCCTCACGACTTCGGCCTCGAAGGTCGCCGACGGCCTCACGCTCGGAGCCAACGAGGTGGTGATCTCGAAGGACGAGGAGGCGGCCGGGGCGCATGACCGCTACTCCTTGGCTTTGGCGGCTTTGGCGGCGTCGGTGGCGGCGGGGGCGTCGGCGCGACCATCACGCGCCATGCGGCGCCCCATCCGCAGCGACGCCCCGACGAGGAGGATCAGCACCGGCACCTCGACGAGCGGGCCGACCACCGTCGCGAAGGCGGTCTCCGAGGCGATCCCGAAGACGCTGATCGCCACCGCGATCGCGAGTTCGAAGTTGTTCCCGCTTGCGGTGAACGCGAGCGTCGCGGACCGCTCGTAGTCGGCCCCGACCTTGCGGGCCAGCGCGAACGACGCGAAGAAGATCGCGACGAAGTAGACGACGAGCGGCACCGCGATGCGCACCACGTCGAGCGGCGCCTCGACGATCCGATCGCCCTGCAGGCTGAACATCACCACGATCGTGAACAGAAGCGCCAGCAGGGTCAGCGGCGCGATCCTCGGCAGGAACCTCGTCGTGTACCACGCGTCGCCCTTCAGCCCTCGAAGCACCGCGCGGACGATCATGCCCGCGGCGAAGGGAATGCCGAGGTAGATCATCACGCTCGCGACGATCTCCCCGACGCCCACCTCGACCGCGACGCCCTCGAGCCCGATCGCCGTGGGGAGCCAGGTCATGAACACCCACGCGTACAGGCCGAAGAAGAGCACCTGAAACACGCTGTTGAAGGCGACGAGTCCCGCCGCGTACTCGCTGCTGCCGCCAGCGAGGTCGTTCCAGACGAGGACCATCGCGATGCAGCGGGCGAGGCCGACGAGGATCACCCCGAGCATGAGTTCGGGGCGGTCGTGCAGGAACACCGCCGCGAGCCCGAACATGAGCAGCGGCCCGACGATCCAGTTGAGCAGGAGCGAGAGGCCGAGGACCTTCCAGTCGCGGAAGATCCGCGGAAGTTCCTCGTAGCGCACCTTCGCAAGCGGCGGGAACATCATCAGGATCAGCCCGATCGCGATCGGCACGTTGGTGGTGCCGACGGTGGTCGCTTCGGCGAGGTCCTGCACGCCGGGCACGAGTCGGCCGAGCAGCACCCCCGCCGCCATCGCCAGGAAGATCCAGAGCGTCAGCCAGCGATC
>JBMSXH010000375.1:0-3095 GCA_049425445.1 Phycisphaerales bacterium
CCTGCCCAAGGTGCCCGCGCCTGCGACGGCCCCGGCCTCCGCCCCGCCGCCCCCGGGGGGCCGGCCGGTTTTCGTCTGGGCTCCGGATGCCGCGTTGGCCCCGTTCCCATCCATATACTCGCGCCCGATGCCCCTCCGCTCCGCGATCGCCATCCTGATGCTCACGATCGCGACCTGCCTCGCAGGCGGCGCTGCGAGCGCCGCCCAGGAAGGCGCCGCGATCCGCGCCGTGCCCGCCTCGCGGCAGGCGAACACCGTCGCGGTGCTTCCGATCGTCGGAGAGATCGACCAGATCACCCTCCGATCGCTCCAGCGGCGCCTCCGCGAGGCCTCCCGACTGGGAGCCGGAGCCGTGGTGTTCGAGATCGACACCCCGGGGGGCGAGATGCTCGCGACGCTCGACATCTGCCATCTGATCCGCACGCAGGCCCCCGCGAACACCGTCGCGTGGATCAATCCCAAGGCCTTCTCGGCGGGAACGATCATCGCGCTCGCCTGCCGGGACACGATCGTCCACCCCGAAGCGGTCTTCGGGGACGCCGCGCCGATCCAGGGCATTCCGATCGTGGGGCTCCGGCAACTCGCCCCCGCCGAGCGGGCGAAGCTCGAGGCACCGCTCCTGTCGGAGGTCTCGGGCAGCGCTCGCAAGCGAGGTCTCGACGAGAAGCTCGTGCAGTCGTTCATCGCGGTGACGATGGAACTCTGGCTGATCGAGGAGATCTCGACCGGCGAGCGGATGTTCGTCGACTCCGGGGAGTACGAGATCGCCTTCGGCGAGATGCCGCCTCGACTTCGCCAACGAGGCGAGGCGCTGCCTCAGGTCGAGCCGTCTCCCATCGAGACCGAGCAGACCGCAGACACGGATCCAACCTTCCTCGAACTCGAGGACGCCTCGCCCCGGCGTGTGCTGACCGCCGCCGATCGCGGACGCTGGCGGCTGATCGGACAGGTGATCGGCAACGAGGAACTGCTCGTCGTGCGAGCCGACGAGGCGATCGGCTACGGACTCGCCAGTTCGACGATCGCCGACGACGCCGAACTCGAGGCTCACTTCGGGGCGACCTCCCTCGTCCGTCTCGACGAGACCTGGTCGGAGGTCCTGACGCGCTTCCTCGTGAGTTGGCCGGTGCGCCTGGTGCTGATCGCGGTGCTTCTGGTCTGCTTCTTCATCGAACTTGCGGCACCTGGCTTCGGCGTCTTCGGCATCGCTGCGGCCGCGGCGCTGCTGCTGCTCGTCGGCGCACCAGCGCTTGCCGGACTGGCGCAGTGGTGGGAGATCCTGCTCGTGCTGCTGGGGCTCGGCCTCGTGGCGGTCGAGCTCTTCCTGCTTCCCGGATTCGGATTCGCGGGAGTCGCGGGAGTCGCCTGCCTGTTCGTCGGCCTGATCGGCACGTTCGTCGGCGGCGGCGAGATCGGCGGCGCCGCCTGGCAGGGGCAGTTGCTGACGGGAATCGCAACGACGCTCGCGGCCGGGTTCGCCGCCGCGGTCTCGATCTGGATGCTCTCGCGGCATCTCGGCGGCGTGCGAGCGTTCGATCGACTCGTGCTCTCCGCGAGTGCTGGCGGCGAGGTCGCGGCGGACCGCACTCGATCGACGTCGCCTTCCCAGACGAATCCGGCCTGGCCGCGAATCGGCGATGTCGGGCTCGCGGCAAGCCAGCTTCGACCGGCCGGGCGCGCCGAGTTCGGAGCACGAACCTTCGACGTCTCCTCCGACGGCTCGTTCATCGACGCCGGCTCTCGGGTTCGCGTCGTCGCGATCCGCGAGGGAAGGATCGAAGTGGAACCCGCGGAGATCGACTCGTGAACCTGCTGCTCGCCGCCGCCGATGGCGGGGCCGACACCTACCTCGTGCTCGGTCTCGTCTTCACCGGCGTGGCGCTCTTCCTCTTCATGCTCGAGCTGATCCTGCCCAGCGGCGGACTGCTCGGCCTGCTGTGCGCGCTCGCGGGCATCGCCTCGATCGGATCGATGTTCATGCACGATCCGATCTGGGGCGCCGCCACGCTCGCCGCCTACGCCGTGCTCGCTCCGATCGCGATCGTCTTCGGAATCAAGCTGTGGACATCCTCGCCGCTCGCGAAGCGGATGATCCTGCGATCGACCGAGTCGATCGAGGATCCCGAGGCTCGAGCCGCCGAAGCCGGCAGCGGCGCGAACATCTCCGGCACGGATCCCCTGGCCGGCCTCGTGGGCGAACGCGGGCGCACCGTGACGCCGCTTCGCCCGGTCGGCTTCGTGCGCGTCGGAGGCCGGCGCATCGACGCGGTCGCCGATTTCGGCGTGATCGACGCCGATTGCGAGGTGGTCGTGGTCGAGGTCCGCGACCACGAGGTGCGGGTGCGGCCGGCGAATCCCTGAGTCGATCGACTCGAATCGAGCCGCACCGAGCCTTGGGTGATAGTCTCCCCTCTCCGCGGGACGTCCCGTGCAGCCCGAGGTTCAGGAGGTGCCCCGATGCCCTTGCTCTCGATCGAGATCGCCGATTCCCTGCCGCTTCTCCTCGCCCAAGGCGGCGCCCCGGCCACCGGAACCGCCTGGTGGGTGATCGCGCTGCTCGTGGTCGTCGGGCTGATCGGCCTCTTCGTCCTCTTCATCCTGAGTCAGGTGATCCAGCTGTGGCTGCAGGCGCTGCTCTCGGGCGCGAAGGTCGCCCTGCTCGACCTGCTCATGATGCGTTTCCGCAAGGTGCGGCCGGACGTCATCGTCATCAACCGCATCTCCGCGAAGAAGGCCGGGCTCGACCTGCCCACCAACATGCTCGAGGCCCACTACCTCGCCGGCGGCAACGTGAGCCGAGTGGTCCGCGCGATGATCGCGGCGGACAAGGCGAAGATCGATCTCGGCTGGGAGCGGGCCACCGCGATCGACCTCGCCGGCCGCGACATCCTCGACGCGGTGAAGACCTCGGTCGATCCGAAGGTGATCGACTGCCCGAGCCCGCAGTCGGGCAAGGGCACCATCGACGCGGTCGCGCAGGACGGCATCCAGCTCCGCGCCAAGGCCCGCGTGACGGTCCGCACCAACATCGCCCGGCTCGTCGGCGGCGCCACCGAGGAGACGATCATCGCCCGCGTCGGCGAGGGCATCATCTC
>JBMSXH010000376.1:0-3087 GCA_049425445.1 Phycisphaerales bacterium
GCGCAGCGCCGACGCCGATCCTCCGCCGCCGGAGAAGTCGGCGTCGTCGCGCCGCCGCGGAGCGCCGCCCCAGCCGAGCCTCTTCGAACCCCCGCCAACCCATCCGGTCGTCGAGGCACTCAAGGCGATCGAGCTGGAGCGACTCACGCCGCTCGAGGCATTCGACCTGATCCGCCGGCTGCGCGAGCAGGCGGAGTAGCGATCAGGCAAGGCGAAGCGAGCGAGACGGAGGGACTCCTCCCCGGCGGAGCAACGCGACGCGGGGGAGGTGGATCGCGAGCGAAGCGAGCGAGACGGAGGGGTCGCTCGCCCTCGGAAGGCCTCGTTCGCGCGAGACCACCCGCAACCGCTTCAATCTCGCAATCGCTACTGCTCCCAGCCCCGCGGCCTCCCCTACCGCTTGCTCGCCTTCGAGCGACGATCGGGATCGGCGACGAAGAACTCCGGCGGCGCCGGAAGTTCACCCACGAAGGTCTCGAGGTGCGACTCGGGCTTGTCGAGATCGACGCGCAGGACCGCCTTCCGCTTGCGATCGCCCACGTAGAGCGTGCTGCCGTCGATGGCGATGCCCGAGGGCAGTTCCGGGCGATGCGGGCGACCCTTGAGCAGATCCGTCACCGCGCCGTCGGCGGTGCGTCGGAAGACCGTGCGGGCGCCGCGATCGCTCACGTAGACCCGTCCCGCCTCGTCGACGGCCACCTGGATGGGCTTCTTCAGGCCATGCGAGCGATCAAGCACCGTCTCGAGACGCTTGCCGGTCGCGCGGTCGTAGGCGTACACCGCGGCGGCGTCGCGATCGACGACGAGCAGGCGGCCTTGGCCATCGAAGGCAAGTCCGCGCACGCAGCGAAGACCGTCGCGCTGCTCGCCGTCGCTTCCGATGAAGATCCCGTCCCGAGGCGGGGTGACCGGGGTCCAGTTCGCCTTCGCGCCGACCGGCGCCGGAATCGGCGCCCCCGCGATCGGCGCGTCGAGTCCGGCGAACCAGGTGACGAGGTTCGCGTCCTGATCGCTCACGAAGACCGTGCCGTCGGGCGCGACCGCGATGTCGTAGGGATGGATCCGGTCCGCGAAGTCGCGGCCGAGGTCGGCGAAGACCGCGATGAACGGGCGGCGCCCGTCGGACTCCGGACCGCCGAAGCGGAGGATCCCCGGATCTTCGCTGTAGGCGCTCGCGACCAGCATCGATCCATCGGCGAGGAACGCGACCGCGCGAGGCTGACGCAGACTGACGTCCTCGGGAACGTCCTTGTCCGAGCAGACGATCGCGACCGCCCCGCCGTCGCGATCGAGGGCGACCACGGCGTTGCCGCCCTCGTCGCCGTGCATGGTCAGGTACCAGGCGATCGCGTCGCCATGCTCGGCCTCGCCGCCCTCGCGGCCGCAGCCGACGACGATCGCGAGGAAGCCGATCGCGAGGATCGCGGCCGAGCGGATCCGGATGAAGGTGCAGGCCTCGGTGTCGGTGGACATGGGGGAGGATGGTAAGTTCGGCGGTGGCGGACTCCGATCGAAGGCCTCCGCCGAATCGAGAAAGCCCCATGCCGATCCCCGCCCTTCCCCATCCCCTGCTTCTCCTCGAATCGGGCCGCAGCGTCGCCGAACTTCTCGGCGCGAGCGGCAAGGACGGCGGGATCCCCGATTCGGCCTACGAGCGGCTGGTGATGCCCCTCCATCAACTGGCCAACGGGTGGATCATCCTCGACCTGGTGCTCGGCTTCACCTTCGCGGTGGGCTGCGCAGCGGCACTGGCCTGGCACCCCCACCACCTCAGGGGCACGAGCTCCTACGAGCGCTTCCGCGAGCGCCGCATCCTTCTGCTCATCGCGATCGTCGGCGTGGTCGTGGCACAGATCGTCGCGGTCGAGCCGTCGATGGCGCTGGTCGTCTTCGGCATCGGGAGCCTGATCCGCTTCCGCACCGTGCTCGCGACGCCCGAGATCACCGTGAAGGGCATCATGGTCGTGGTGATCGGGCTCGCCTGCGGGCTGAGCCTCTTTCCGCTGGCGGTGCTGCTCACCGGTGCGGCGTGGGTGCTGCTCTGGTTCATCGATCGCAAGTTCGGCGTGCGGGTGCGGATCGACCTTCGCACGGCGCCCGCCTCCGAAGACGCGCTCGAGCGCGATCTGCGCGACGCGTGCCGCCGCCGCGGCTACTCCGTCCTCGAGGCCGAGACGGGACGCGATGGTCGGCGACTCGACATCGAAGTGCTCGCACCGATCGACCGCACTCCCGAGACGATTGCCGCCGATCTCCGCGCGATGCTGCCGCCTGAACTTCAGGATGCGAAGCTCTCGGCCAAGGTCTCGATCGCGTTCTGACCCTTCCCGACGACCCCGCAGGGAGAAGCCATGACCACCGACGCATCCACCGTGCTCAGCGCGATGTTCCTTCACGAGAAGTTCGAGGCCGCCCTCGGTTGGGAGGCCTATCTCGCGACCGACCCCGATCGGGCGACGCGGTGGCGGGAGTTCCACGAGAAGGTCCAACTCACCGCCGAGCAGCGATCGCTGCTCGGCGGCTTCACGCGTCGGCTGAACGTGCTGTGCGTCTCCGGGATCTGGTGCGGCGACTGCGTGCAGCAGGGCCCGCTGCTCGAGCGGATCGCCGAGGCGAGCGACGCGATCGACCTGCGTTGGGTCGATCGGGACGAGCATGCGGATCTCGCGGAACGCGTGAAGATCAACGCGGGGCTTCGCGTGCCGACCGTGATCTTCATGGCCGAGGACTTCGAACTGCTCGGATGGTTCGGCGACCGCACCCTCACCCGCTATCGCGCCATGGCCGCCCGAAGCCTCGGTCCCGCGTGTCCGGTGCCCGGCGCACCGGTGCCGCCCGACGAACTGGCCGCGACGCTGCAGGAATGGCTCGACGAGTTCGAGCGGTTCCAGTGGATGCTGCGCCTCTCGCCGCGGCTGCGTCATCGCCACGGGGATTGAGTTCGCCGGCGATCCGCGCGGCGGATCGTTCACCGCCGCGGCGAGGAGCGACCGTCGCGCGAGCGGCGACCTCTCACTTCAAGCGGGAGAGGCCGAGGGCCCCAGAGACGCGGAGCACTCCCGGCAGACAGCTGTCGCGGGAGAGCGG
>JBMSXH010000377.1:0-3074 GCA_049425445.1 Phycisphaerales bacterium
CGGAGAGTTGCGATCGGACCTCCGCTTCGAGTCGGTCGACCACATGCTCCATCGAGCACGTCGCGCTGTCGACCGTCACGGCGTCCCGGGGCTTGACGAGCGGACCGACGCTTCGGGTGCGATCGAGTTCGTCCCGGGCGCGGATCGCCTCGCGAATCTCATCCTCGTCCACCAGCACGCCGCTTGCGGCCAGTTGCAACGCACGGCGACGGGCGCGCTCCTCGACGGGGGCATCGAGGAAGAACCGCACCATCGCGTCGGGAAACACGACCGATCCCTGATCTCGCCCTTCGCTGATCAGCCTCGGGTGCCCCGCGGCGATCCGGCGCTGCGCCTCGACGAGGATCGCACGCACCGCCGGCGAGCGCGCGACCTGCGAGGCGGCCCGGGTCGCCTCCGGCGTGCGAATCGCCTCGTCGACCGGTTCTCCGTCGAGCAGCACTCGCGGAGGATCGGCGGACCAGTCGAAACCGATCTCGGCGCGACGGACCGCCGTGGCCACCCGCTCCCCGTCCGCCGGATCGATCCCTCGGCGCAGGGCGAGCAGCGCCGCGGCTCGATACATGGCGCCGGTGTCGAGCACCTGCCATCCCAATCGCTTCGCAAGCCGCTGTGCCACGCTCGACTTGCCGCTGCCGGCAGGACCGTCGATCGTGACCACCATCCCGATGGACGCCTCGCTCACGCGTCCTGATCCTCGGGGGCGTTCGCCGCGATCACCGGCTCGAGATGCTCGCGGGCACGCACGATCCTCCGGCTCGCGTCCCTCGCCGAGCTGGACAGCGCCAGCGTGCTCGCAAACCCGACCGATCGGATCGCACGCACCCAGTTCGCGAGGCGCCCATCGAAGGCTCCACCCTTGGCCGCAGTCAGCGGATCGAGATCGGCGACCATCGCAGCCGCGTAGGGCGCGAGGCGCCGGAGGGTCGCCTCACCGTCTTCGCTCGCGATCGCGTGGCCGAAGGTGGGCATGCATCCGATTCGGAACCCACCCACTCTCCGGATCAGATCGATCACGCACTCCGAGGAGGCCAGCAGTCCGCGGGACGAGGGCGTCAACAGGAGGTTCAGTTCGTGCCGTTCGATCAACTGCACGCCCCGTCGCATCGCCGTCGCGATCCTGTCGGGATCGGACTTCGCGTCGGCCGAGACCGAGACCGCAAGTGAACTGCAGCCAAGCCGCGATGCGGCCATCGCCAGTCGCTGCAACCGATCCTCCGCCGCCGCCGCGAGGGCCCCGGTCGCCTCGTTCACGGTCAGCGGCGACGACTCCACCATGCTGAGGCACGGGCAATGCGCCCGGTCGGCCGCATCGCGAAGCAGATCGAGAGCGCGGGGGCCACAGCCAGCGAGAATCGACGAAGCGATGGAAAGTCCGCGAAGCCCGAGTTCATCGATCGCATAGCGCGGCAGGTCGCTGCGTTCGAGAGGTGTCTTGCCACCCGTGAGCATCGCCGAAAGCGACCCCGTCTCCAGCGTGAGCATGATCGGGGCCTGCAAGAAGCGATTCTCCGAGGTGGCCAGGACGGAGGTGCGGCGAACACGGACGGCTTCGGCCGATCGACGTCGTCGGGCACGACCCGGGGCGAAGCGGGAAGTCTACTGACACGCCGTGTCGCGGCAACGACCTCGGCACCTCCCGGAGCGCCGTTTCAGGCCCGCCTGTCCGGTCGCTCTCGATGAACCCACCCCCACGCCTCCTCGACGAGATCACCGCAACCGACGCCGGTCGCGCCGCTCACCAGACGGACCGCAGCGGCCGGGAGGCCGATCCGCTCGGCAATCCTGCATCTCTCGGCCTCAAGGTCCTCCCTCGGAAGCAGATCGATCTTGTTGAGTGCGACAAGCTCCCGCTTGGAGGCCAGCTCCGGCGCGAACGCCTCGAGTTCCCGGCGGATCGTGCGGTAGTCCTCGACCGGATCACGACCTTCTCCCGGCGACACATCGACCAAGTGCACCAGCAACGACGTTCGCTCCACATGGCGGAGAAAGTCGTGCCCGAGGCCGGCTCCTTCGGCAGCGCCCTCGATGAGCCCGGGAATGTCGGCCACGAGCAGACGGCGATCGCCGGAGAGCTCCGCGATTCCCAACTGCGGGGAAAGCGTCGTGAACGGATAGTCGGCCACCTTCGGCGTCGCTCGGCTGATGCTTCTGAGGAAGGTGCTCTTGCCCGCATTGGGCAGACCGACCAGGCCGACGTCCGCCAGCAACTTCAACTCGAGCCGCAGCCGCCGGTCGATCGCCGGACCGCCGGGCGTGGTGCGGGTCGGCGCCTGCTGGGTCGAGGTCTTGAAGCGGTCGGTGCCAAGTCCGCCCAGACCGCCGACCGCCACCACGACCTCCTCGCCCGCTCGCGTGAAGTCGGCGACGAGTTCATCGTTCTCGTCGTCGAAGACGAGACATCCCACGGGAACCTCGATCCGACAGGGAGCGCCGTCGCCGCCATGCCGGCGGGACGCGCCGCCGGGCTCGCCGTCCTCCGCGAGAAATCGTCGACGGTGCGCAAACGGCAGCAAGGTGTCGAGATGCGGATCCGCGACGAGCACGACGTCGCCGCCTCTTCCGCCATCCCCGCCATCGGGGCCGCCCTTCGGCACGAACTTCTCGCGCCGGAAACTGCAGCGACCATCGCCGCCCTTCCCGGAACGAACCGTGATCTCCGCATGATCGATGAACACGCCAGGATCCTTGGAACGGCACCGGAACGACGAGGGCGAGCAGACCGCTCATGCAACGACCTCGCCGAAGCGAGGTCGTGGGGGGTGTGGCTGAGGAAGACCTTGAGGGCGAAGCCGTCGACTCGGCTCGCGACCGGTCAGCCGCCGATGCAGGTCAGGCGCGGGGTCGCGGGATCGGCCGGAACGATGTCCACCTTGCGACCGCGGAACCGAACTTGGCCATCGGCAAGCGCCATCAGGCAATCGTCCTTCGCCCGCATCACGAGGTAGCCGGGCTGGAACGGAGTGCCGCACTGACGCACGATGATCGAGCCCGCCTTGGCGAACTGCCCGCCGTAGAGCTTGATCCCGCGGAACTGCGGATTCGAGTCGCGACCGTTCTTGGTGGAACCCTGA
>JBMSXH010000378.1:0-3066 GCA_049425445.1 Phycisphaerales bacterium
TGAGGCCCCGCGCGGCGAAGGCGGCCGAGGTGGGCGCGTCGGGCACCAGCTCGCGGGCCTGGGCCCAGTCCGCCGCGGCCTCGATCTGCGCGCGCTTCTGCTCGAAGCGGGCCCAGGTGGCGCGGTCGAGCAGGCCGCCGAACACGCCCTCGATGCGCTCGAGTTGCAGCCGCAGCTGCCCGAGGGGAATCTCCTGCTCGGCACCGCGCTGGCGTGGCTCGACGCGAAGGACGACGCGCGGCGATGCTTCGAGCTCGTCGCCGGTCAGGGCATGGTCGAGGCGATGAGGTTCCTGCTTGCGCTCGATCTCGCGGAAGGCGACCTCGATTCGGCGGCCCGTCGACGTGCGACGCTGCAGGCGGCGATCGCGAAGCTGCCGCCTCGAGTCGCCAGCACGATTCCGCCCTACGACGCGGGGGCGTGGGCGAAGGCGAAGGGGATCGAGTGGGGGGGTTGAGAAGAGGAGAAGAGAAGAAGAGGAGAAGAGGAGACGAACTGCTCCGCGACCGAGCGCAGCAGGTGCAGCGCTTCGCCCTCCGGGTCCATCCCGTCCATTCAGTCCATCGCGCCAAAAACGCGCTCACCGAGCGAAGCGAGCGCCCACCGCGAGACGTGGCCCTGCTCAGGCCGTCGCGGGCGCCGACGTCAGGAACTTCGACACGCTCTCGAGGTCGGGCTTGATCTGCGGCGTCACCCGAAGCGTGAAGGTCGCGCCGGGCTGCACGTGCACCAGCTTCGAGGCCTTGGCCCGAGCCGTCCACATGCGGCCACCACGCTGCTGCACCCGGTTGTCCTCGCGCTCGCGGCGGAGCTTCAACTTGCCGAGCCCTCGCTTGACCTCCGGCTGCATCTGCATCAGACGCACGAGGGTCTTGTTCGCCGCCTCCGAGGTCGGAAGCTTGGTGACGGTGAAGGTGGTTCGGGTGCCGGGCTCGATGGAAACGCTCATGGCTCGCTCCGCGGACGGATCGCTCGGGACGACGAAAGCCCGACCGAAGTCCGGTGCGGGCGAAGCCGAGCAGTGTACCAAGCGCCCCCGCCCGATCCAGTCCCCCGCGAGCCCGGATCGCCGCCCCCTCAGGCCCGGCTGCCGGCGTCCTGGGGCGACACCACCTGGATCAGGGCCTGCGTGCCCCGCCCGGAAAGCCCCTCCTCGACCGCGATCCGATAGAGCCGCTCGGCCAGAGCCAGCCCCGGGAGGTCGAGCCCCTGCGTGCGAGCCTCGGCGAGGGCGATCGACAGATCCTTGAGGAAGTGGTCGATGCGGAAGCCCGGCTCGAAGTCGCCCCGGAGGATGCGGGGCGCGAGGTTCTGGATCGACCAGCTGCCCGCCGCCCCTCCGCCCACGCTGGCCAGCACCTTCTCCGGATCGAGCCCACTCGACTCGGCGTAGCGCAACCCCTCGCACATGCCGAGCATGGTGCCGGCGATCAGGATCTGGTTGACCATCTTGACGTGCTGCCCCGATCCGGCCGGCCCATGGTGAACCACGGTCTTGCCCAGCCGCTCGAACGCCGGCAACGCCGCGGCCACCGCGGCTTCGTCCCCGCCCACCATGATCGAGAGCGTCGCGTTCCGCGCTCCGACGTCGCCCCCCGACACCGGCGCATCGACCGCTCCCGTGCCCCGCGCCCGCGCCCGCTCGGCGATCGTTCTCGCCAGCGCCGGGCTCGAGGTCGTCATGTCCACCACGACCTTCGGAGGATTCGTCGCCGCAAGGGTGCCGAGTTCGCCGAGATGCACCGCTTCGACGTCCCCGGGCATGCCCACGATGGAGATCGCCAGGTCGGCGCCATCGGCCGCCTCGGCGGGCGAGTCGCACCAGCGCGCGCCGCGGGCGACGAGCTCGTTCGCCTTCGCCCGCGTGCGAGAGTGCACCCGAAGCCGATGCCCCGCGGCGAGCAGATGCCCCGCCATCGAACGTCCCATCACGCCGCTTCCGATCCAGGCGATCTCGCAAGGGGTGGCGTTGGTCACCGTCGACCTCCGAGAATCGCGCGGTGAACTCCCCATTGGCCGTGCCGGTGTCGATCGAAGTCGCGCAAACGGTCGAACGTCATCGTGAGAATCCTCGGGGCCGGCGAAGCGGAGCGTGCGCGGCAGCGTATCGCGAAGCGCGTTCGCGGCGATCGGGAGTATTCTCGCACGACGCCGAAGGGGCCTTCGCTCGCGTGGCGACCGGACATCCCCGAACAGACCAACCGCCACCTCGATCGAGGAGACCTCGCCTTGGGACACGCCCACCACGACACGCTGCATCGAGTCTTCGCCCATCCGATGGACATGAACATCCACTGGCGCGAGATCGTCAAGATGTTCGAGGATCTCGGCGGCTCGACCGACGAGACCCATCACGGCCGCCTGAAGGTCAAGCTCGGCGACCACGAGCGATCCTTCCGGATCCCGCACCACAGCCACAGCCTCGACAGCCGCGACGAGTTGGTGGAGATCCGCCACTTCCTCGAGGCCGCCGGCCACAAGCCCGCTTCGTGACGCCGCTCGTGTCGCTGCTCGCCTCGATCGTGCTTGCGCTTGCGGCCGGTTCGGCTCCCGCGGGCGCCGAGCCGATCGAGGTGCTCTCGTTCAACATCCGATACGACCATCCCGGCGACGGTGAACACGCCTGGCCGCGCCGGCGCGATCTGGTGATCGAGACGATCCGGGATGGGGGCGCCGACTTCATCGGCCTGCAGGAGGTGCTGCCGCATCAGCGTCGGCAGATCGAGCAGGCGCTCGCCGACTCCAACGAAGAGGCGCCGCGGTACGGCTCGATCGGACGATCGCGCGAGGCGTCCGTCGATCACGGCGAGGCGACGCCGCTCTACCACCGACTCGACCGCTGGGAGTCGCTCGACGCGGGGACGTTCTGGCTTTCGACGACGCCGGAGGTCGCCGGCAGCCGCGACTGGCAGAGCGCCTGCCCGCGCATCGCGACGTGGGGACGGTTCAAGCGCCGGACGTCCGGTCCGTCCGAGACGCTGCTGGTCGTCAACACCCACTTCGATCACGCGTCCGCGGACGCGCGGCGCGAAGGCGCGAAGGTGCTCGCCGCCTTCCTCGCGGCAA
>JBMSXH010000379.1:0-3061 GCA_049425445.1 Phycisphaerales bacterium
GGGGGAGTCGACGATCGAGCGGAAGCGAGATCGTCGGTGGGGGTGGTCGAGAGCAGTTGGAGCGTCGTGGGAGTCCCGAACCAGTTGAGAGAGCCTTCCGAACTCGGAGGGCTCTGTCACCAGGTCTCTTCGCCTCGCGACGGTTCCCTCGGATCCACGACCCCCACCTGTCTCGCTCGCTTCGCTCGCGAGCCTGCCCTCCCCCGCGCGTCGCGCTCGGGCCGCCACGGACCGTACTGGCCGAATATCCACCAGATGCTGGTGGATATTCCACCACTTCTCGATAGACTCCTGCCATGCACCCGCGAAACGCCCAAGCCTCGATCGAGCTCGCCTTGAAGGACACCCCGGTGGTGTTGCTTCACGGGGCAAGGCAGGTTGGCAAGACGACCCTCGTCCAAGGCCTATCCACCGGATCGCATCCGCGTCGATTCGCAACGCTTGACGACGGCCTCGTGCTCTCGGCCGCCACCCGGGATCCGGAGGGTTTCCTGGCCGGACTCGATGGCCCGGCCACCCTCGATGAAGTCCAGAGGGCTCCGGAGCTCTTCCGGGCGATCAAGGCGTCGGTCGATCGAGACCGGACCTCGGGTCGGTTCCTCCTGACTGGCTCCGCCAACGTCATGCTGCTGCCTCGACTCTCCGAATCGCTTGCCGGAAGGATCGAAGTGATTCCGCTCTGGCCGCTCTCGCAGGGCGAGATGGAGGGCGTCCGCGAGCGCTTCGTCGACCACCTCTTCGCACCGACGACGCCGGACTGGCGCCTCTCCAAGGAGAGCGGTCGCTCGCTGCTCGACCGGATGGTGCGAGGCGGCTTTCCGGAGCCGAGCGCCCGCCATGACGCGCGGCGCCGCGATGCGTGGTTCGCGGCCTATTCCGACACGACCCTTCGCAGGGAGGTGCGAGAGCTCTCCGGAGTCGAGGGTCTCGCCGAGCTGCCGAGGCTCCTCGCGGCCATGGCAGCCCGTGCCGGCGCGCTGCTCAACGTTGCCGACCTGTCGCGAACGCTAGGCATGCCGCAGTCGACGACGCGCCGCTACATCGCGCTGCTCGAGGCGACCTTCCTTGTGGTGATGCTGCCGGCCTGGTCCACCAATCGATCGTCGCGCCTTGCGAAGAGCCCGAAGGTGCTCGTCTCGGATTCCGGGCTGGCCTGCCATCTGATCGGCGCCGACGTCGCACGCCTGTCGGAGGATGGCGCTGCGCGCGGCGCGATGCTCGAGAACTTCGTCGCGATGGAGCTCCTCAAGCAGCGGGAGTGGTCGCAGACCCGCCCCAATCTCCACCACTTCCGTACGAGCGCCGGCGCTGAGGTCGACATCGTGCTCGAGGACCGCTCCGGTCGAGTGGTCGGCGTCGAGGTCAAGTCGGCGCGGTCGCTCGGCAGCGACGCGTTCAAGGGCCTTCGAGCACTGCGAGATCTCGCCGGGGATCGGTTCGTCCGAGGCGTGGTGCTGCACGACGGAATCGAGACCGTCCGGGTCGATTCCAGCCTCATGGCGGTTCCGCTGCACGCGCTGTGGTCCGCCGAGTGAGACGTCTCCGGACTCACCCCCTCGCCCTCTCCGGCAGCAGCCATCGCACCACCGCGCGGGTGAAGGTCGGCGGGTAGGCGATCTGCATGCGGTAGCACCGGAAGTCCCCGAGCGACCGATCGACGAGCCTCACGCCATGTTCGAGCAGGGCGAGGTGCTTCTCAGGATCGACGCCCGAGGACTTCGGCATCGCCGTCGATCGCACGAACCCCGCATCGATCTCGCCGGTGAAGCGCCGCAGCTCGGCGTGTTCTCCGTACTCGATGCCGAACGCCGGGGCGAAGTAGAGCGCCGCAGCCGGATCGACCGCGGGCATCGACTTGTCGAACATCACGTTGAGGCAGAAGTGCCGGGTCGGCGTGGCGATCTGCGCCGCGACCTCGCCGGTGCGATCCGTCGGACTTCGGTACAGGGATCCGATCTCCTCGCGCACGCTCGCGAAGCCGAGGGTCAGGACGCCATCTGGATGCTGATCTGGATCGGCAACTACGAATCGGCCTTGCGGCGTCGACTTGAAGACGAGGCCGCACTGGTCGAGTCTCGGCGAACTCGCGGCCGGTACGACCCGATCCTCCGCCAAGTCGGCAAGCGTCGCAGGGGTCGCGATCTCGATCGACGAGTAGTCTCCGGTCGCGACGCCCGCCGCGGAACTGGCTCCGCGGAACACGATGTGCGGCCCACGCGGCCGGATCGACCGCAGCCCGTGCATGTGACTCAGAGACACCAGGTTGGCCATGGAGGGATTCCCCTTCGATGGCATGACGAACCATGTCGAGACCTGGGAGGCGGCGACTTCACCTCGAATGGCGACTGTCGCCTCGAACTGGGTCCTCAACATCCGATCGAGGTTTCGTTGCTGGGCCTTCGAGTCGAGTCCGCCCGCGGCGATGGTGAGAATCTCCTGAGACGAGGCGTCCATCTCGCCAAAGAGCATTCGAAGCGCCGAATCGGCCTTCCGGATGGCTTCGATCGATCCGGCCGACGGCGCCTCGCGTTCGATCGCCTCGATCAACGAGGCCATGGCGCGCTCGCCCGGCAAGGCCGACAGGATCGTGGGGACGTCCGGGGCGGTGACAACCCGCTGGGCCTTCCACCCGAGCATCTTGGGCAGCGAATGCCGCAGCGCGATGCCGCGGGAACTGGTTTCAAGAGGGAGGATCGAGGCGAGGGCCGATTGCAGTGCCGACTGCAGATCCAGGACCGCCTGCGAGACCTCCCGGTACCTCTCGACAAACGACTTGCTGGAGGTGGGGTCGGTCATCGGAGTCTTCGGGGAGCGCATCGAACGATGCTCGAGTGCGACTAATCGGTCTCATCCACGGGCGTCACGGGCGCCTGCGACCGGACGATATCGCCCTCGGGCCGACGCCGTTTCGGAGGCAGGAGACTTCGGCACGAGGGTGCGACGAGGTATCGGGGGAAGGCCACCACATCGCCTACCCCGCACCTTAGAAGACGTACCGGCATTCCGGCGTGATCGAAGCGTCGCACGTTCGCGCGACCTTCGCCTACCGAGTGCGTGCGCC
>JBMSXH010000380.1:0-3057 GCA_049425445.1 Phycisphaerales bacterium
CTGCATCCGCATGTACGCCGAGGAGGAACTCGCGAAGCGGCCCGAGTTCACCCCACCCGAGATCCTGCGAACCGGACTCGCGGGGACCATGCTCGAACTCGCGCATCGGCGACTGCCGCCGATCGAAGCGTTCCCGTGGATCGATCCGCCGTCTCCCGTTCGAATCGAGGAGGCGAAGCGCACGCTCCGCGAGATCGGCGCCATCGAGAGCGTCCAGGACGAGGAGGGCCGCACGGTCGAGCGACTTGGGGCCGTGGCACGCCGCCTCGCGCGGCTGCCGCTCGATCCGCGCCTCGCCCGCATCGTCGACGGCGGCATCGAGGAAGGCTGCCCTGCGGAGGCGATCGTGCTTGCGGCGGCGCTGGCGGCGCCGGATCCGCGTCGTGCCGAGCGTGGAGACGGGAGCGAGGTCTCGGAGCCGGATGCGACGCGCGAGCAGGATTCCCACCTCGGCGACCCTCGCTCGGACTTCCTCTCGACGTTGCGGCTCTGGCAG
Source organism: Phycisphaerales bacterium (assembly GCA_049425445.1). Classification (GTDB taxonomy): domain Bacteria; phylum Planctomycetota; class Phycisphaerae; order Phycisphaerales; family SM1A02; genus VGXO01. The sequence continues at coordinate 497 of JBMSXH010000380.1, forward strand.
GCGTGGTCGGCCCGCGAGGCGGAGGGTGGATCGAGTGCCCAGCGGCGATGGGCGCGTCGTCATCGCCTGAGCCATGCGGCGCTGCGCGAATGGTCCTCGACGGTGAGGCAGTTGGCGGCGCTGGTGCGACGCGTCTGGAAGGTCCGGCTGCCGGTGCCGCTCGAGATGCCGCCGTCGATCGATCCGGTCCGGCTGCATCGCGCCGTGCTGCGTGGGCTTGTGGGCGGGGTCGCCGTGAAGGTGCCGCGGGAGTCCGCGTCGCCTCGAGACGCTCGTCGCGACGAGGGCGACTTCGTCACGGTGGATGGCGTGCGGGCCTCGATCTGGCCCGGCTCGGCGCTGCCGAGGGAACACGGCGGGCTCGTGGTCTCGGCGGAGATCGTCGAGACCTCGCGGCGGTGGCTCCGCACGTTGGCGCCGATCCGCGCGTCGTGGGTCGAACAGGTCGCGCCGCATCTGCTGTCGCGCGAGCACTTCGAGCCGCACTGGCTTCCCGAGACCGGTCAGGTCGCGGCGTGGGAGCGAGTCAAGCTCGGGGCGGTGACCGTGGTGCCGCGGCGTCGAGTGCCGTTCGGGCCGGTCGACCCCGCAGCGGCGCGGCAGGTGTTCATCCAGGGGGCGCTCGTCGAAGGTCGCTGGCGCACCCGCGGCCGCTTCGCGGAACGGAACGCGAAGCTGCTCGAGGAACTCGCCGAACTCGAAGCGAGATCGCGGCGCCCGCATGCCTCGCTCCGCGAGCAGGCGGTGTTCGACTTCTTCGATCGGCGGATCCCGCCGGCGATCCACAGCGGGCCGAGCTTCGAGCGATGGCGCCGTCGCGTGGAGTCCAGGCGCCCGAAGCTGCTCTGGATGCGGCCGCAGGATCTCGTCGGCGACTGGACGGTCCCCGATCCCGCCGACTTTCCGGACGAGTGGACGATCACGCGCCGCGACGGCTCACGACTGTCGCTGCCGCTCCGCTATCGCCACGAGCCGGGGCGCGACACGGACGGCATCACCCTCGAGGTGCCGATCGAGGCGCTCGCCGCGGTCGATCCGCAGCGGATCGAGTGGCTCGTGCCGGGACGACTCGAGGAGAAGGTGCTGGCGATCGTCAAGGGACTGCCGAAGGCGCTTCGGGTTCGATTGCAGCCGATGAAGGAGGTCGCCCACGCCGTGGCGAGCGAACTCGCGCGGCCGGAGGTGTTCGGGGCGGGCGGCTTCGAGGAGGCCTTGGCGATTCGACTGGCAAGGCATGCCCGCGAGCGGATCGAGACCGAGACGGTGGCCTCGGTCGTCCTCGAGCCATCGCTGCGGTTTCGGATCGAGTTGCGGGGCGACGACGGCGAGGTGATCGAGGCCTCTCGCGACCTCGCGGCGCTTCGCTCGAGATGGATTCCGGAGTCGCAGCGACGACTCGATGGTCGCGCGAGCCGCGAGGCTTCGTTGGCGAGATGGTCGAAGGAGCGCCTCGCCGGGCTCGAGGCGGAGCCGCTCCCGGTCACGGTCGCGGTCGATCTCGGCGGCCGCGACGTGGAGATGCATCCGATGCTCGTCGAAGCGGTCGACGGCGTCTCGTTGCGTCTTGAGGCGGATCTCGATCGGGCGTTCGAGTCGACGTGGGTGGCGCTTCGGCGCTTCTTCGTCGACGCCTCTCGCGAGGCGATCGGGCATCATCTCGAGTACCACCCCCGATGGCCCGAAGTCGTCGAGGCCTTGGCTTCACGCGGCGCCGGGGGTGCCGCGCCGGATGCCCGTCGCCCTTCCGAGCTGGACTCTCGGATCACGACCGCCGTGACGAGGCTTGTCGCCGAGTCTGCGTTTCGCATCGATCCGCGGACGGTGCGCGACGCACGAACCTTCGAAGCAAGGCTCGAGCAGGGGGAACGGGATCTCTTCACCCATGTCGATCGGGTGGTGTCGGCGATTGCGGAAGGCGGTCGTTCGAGGCGTGCGATCGAAGATCGGCTCGCGGAGGCCTCGCCCGCCGAATGGGCGCCCGCGCTCGACGCGATTCGCGCACGGCTCGAATCGCTCGATCCTCGTCACGAGGGTTTCGTGGCCGATCTGCTGCCAGGACTTCCGCGGTATCTCGCGGCGCTGATGCTCCGGCTCGATCGGCTGCGAGGAGCGGGCCCGCGGCGCGATGGCCTCGATGCCGCGACGATCGGCTCGTTCGAGTCGCGGCTCGTCGCGAGCGGACTCGCTCCGCACGATCCTCGCGCACGGCGACTCCGGGTGCTCATCGAGGAACTGCACGTCGCGACCTTTGCGGATCGACTCGGCACCAGCGAGCCGATCTCGCCCTCGAGGCTCGAACGGTCGTTCGACGAGGTCGTCGCCTCGCGGAGCTGGTGACAGGGGATCGGCGACGCGGAAAGGATCGACCTCCCGGTCGCGGCAGAGGCGTCAGCGTCCGCCGGCCGCCTCCATCGAGGCGATCGCACGCTCGACGAAGGGCGCTTCCGGTGGCGGGTAGGGCCGGAACTTCTCGAGGAGCCCCTGTTCCTCGCTGTGCAGGTAGGCACGCGTGAGGCCGAGTCGAGAGGCGAGCGGATTGTCGATGAGGGTGCTCGAGTCGG
>JBMSXH010000381.1:0-3054 GCA_049425445.1 Phycisphaerales bacterium
TGCATCGACTTCTACGGCCGCTATCAGGCGCAGAGCCTTCGCGATGCGGCGCTGGCGATCGACGAGCCCGAACTCGATCGGCTCGGCTACGTCGATCCACCCGGTCAGACCGTGATCGACCCGGATCCGATCGCGATGCTGACCGGTGCGCCCGATCCCGAACTGGCGAAGCGGTTCATCGAGTTCTGCCTCAGCGAGGAGGGCCAGGCGCTCTGGCAGTTCCGCGCCGGGAGCGAGGCCGATCCGACGATCGGAGCGCCGGCCGGACCGGACCGATTCGAACTGCGACGGATGCCCGTGCGACGCGACCTGTACGAGCGGTTCGCCGATCGGATGGTCGATCAGGTCGATCCATGGTCCGTCGCGAGCGCGGTGCCCGATCCGGACTCCTCGATGCGGGCCTTCATCGCGCCGATCTTCGCGGCCGCGGCGATGGATCGCGCTCCGCTGCTTCAGGCGGCGTGGGATGCGATCGTCGAACATCCGGCCTATCCGACGGGAGGCGGGTTGGTGCGATCGGCGGACGTCGACGACCCGACGTTGGCGGCGATGCTCGACCGATTCGACGCGATGCCGGAGTTCCCGGGACCCGAGGGAGTCGAGTTCGACCTCTCGGAGCGGAACTCGAGAGGTGCAGTGCGTCAGGGATGGCTTCGAGGCGGATGGAAGGACGCCGGCCTCTGGCCGGCCGATGCCGCGCCGGCGTCGGAGTTCAGGCGACGAGCTGGCGAGTTCTTCGAAGCGCAGTACCTCGAGGTGCTCCGGCTCGGACGGGAGGCTTCGGCGAGGAGCTCGGCATGACGCGAGCCGTCGCTGCTCGGCGTGCGCGTGGTGTGGCCGCCCGCGATGCGTTTCCGTTGACGCGCATCGTGGCGACGCTCGGCCCGGCGACCGCGTCGCGGTCGCGCATGCGACGGTTGCTCGATGCGGGGGTCACGATCGTGCGACTGAACTTCAGCCACGGCACGCTTGACGATCACGCGGCGCAGCTTTCGCTCGTGCGCGAGGCCTCGGCTGCGATGGGGCGCACCGTCGCGGTGCTGGGCGATCTTCGCGGTCCGAGGATCCGCATCGCGCCCGCGACGCTCGATCCGGTGCGGGTGTCCGCGGGCGATCGCGTGCGGTTCGAGGCGAGGCGAAGTCGCCGCAAGCCATCGTTCGAACTCACCGAGCCCTCGGTGCTTGCAGACCTCGCGGTGGGGCACCGCATCCTGATCGCGGACGGAACGATCCGCCTGCGGGTCGAGTCGATCGAGTCCGGAGGCGTCGAAGCGACGGTCGAGATCGGCGGCTCGATCCGCGGCGGGAAGGGCGTCAACCTTCCCGACACCAGGGTCTCGCTGCCGGTGATCGGCCCGCACGACGAAGCGTGCATCGCCTGGGCCGTCGAGCAGCAGCTCGACTTCCTCGCCCTGAGCTTCGTGCAGCGTGCGGAGGATCTCAGGAAGCTTCGCCGAATGCTGGCGAGTTCGAAGGCGGGGCGACTGTTCCCGCCGAGGATCGTCGCGAAGATCGAGCGTCCGGAGGCGATCGAGCGGATCGAGGCGATCGTGGCCGCGTGCGACGCGGTGATGGTCGCGCGGGGCGACCTCGGTGCGGAGATGGGCCTCGAGGCGGTGCCGCCGCTGCAGCGCCGGATCCTGGCCGCGGCGCATGCGCAGGGACGCCCCGCGATCGTCGCGACGGAAGTCCTCGCGAGCATGACCACCGCCGCCACGCCGACCCGCGCCGAGGTGGGCGACCTCTCCCGGGCGGTGCTCGACGAGGCCGATGCCGTGATGCTCTCCGCCGAGACCGCGATCGGCCGTCATCCGCCCAAGGTGGTTGCGGCGGCGGCTTCGATCCTCCGGCGTGCGGAACGGTGGAGCGCCGAGAGTCCGCGCGTGGCGGAGCCCGTGGCGCTGCGGGCGCGTCGCGAGCAGGCGCTTGCCCACGCCGCGTGGCAGCTCTCGGTGGAGATCGGCGCGTCGATGGTCGTCGTCGCGGCCGACGAGACCGACCTCGTTCGCCACCTTGGGCAGAACTGCTTCGCGGTGCCCATCGCCGCGGTCGGACTCGAGGCGGCGCCGCTTCGCCAGTTGCTGCTCCATCGCGGCGTCGTTCCGGTGACGTGCGAAGGCGCGTGCCGACTCGAGTCGGGCGATGGTCTTCGCGATGCGATCCGATCGGTGATCGCGTCCGCGTCGATCTTCGGCTTGCCGGTCGAACGGGGGCCGTGGCTCGCGGTTGGTCGGCTTGCCGATGGCGGGATCCGGCCCGTTTCGAAGACGGAGGTCGCCTCGGCATGAACGGCTCCGTCGGAAGGCGCGCGGCGATCCTCTCGATCGGCGACGAGCTCGTGCAGGGGCAGACGCTCGATCGCAACTCGGCGTGGCTCTCGGAGCGCCTGATCTCGCTCGGCGTCTCGACGATCGAGCATCGGACCGTGGCGGACGACGTCGCGGCGATCGCGGCGGCGTTCTCGAGCCTTGCGGGCCGCGCTTCGATCGTGATCTCGTCCGGCGGCCTCGGCCCCACGCCCGACGATCTGACCCGTGAGGCGATGGCGATCGCGTTCGACGGTTCACCGCAACTCGTCGAGGACGAGTCGGCCCGAGCGACGATCGAACGATGGTTCGCCGGGCGGGAGCGACCGATGCCGGAGAGCAATCGTCGGCAGGCGCTTCGGGCGCCCTCGTCCCGCTGCCTTCCGAACCCGCACGGCACCGCGCCGGGGCTGGTGATCGAACGCGGGCACCTTCTCGTCCTCGCACTGCCGGGGCCGCCGCGCGAGATGCAGCCGATGTTCGAAGCGGAGGTGCTGCCGCGACTCGGCGGACTCGGCTCGGGAGAAGCGATCGCCGTCGAATCGGTGCACGCCTTCGGCGAAGGCGAGTCCTCGCTCGCCGAGCGGCTCGGCGAGTTGATGGATCGAGGTCGCAATCCGAGCGTCGGCACGGCCGCGTCGCCGGGGCGGGTGACCGCGAGGATTCGCGTCACCGGCCGACCCGACGAGGCCGCGGCGCTGGCGGGATCGCTGGCGGACGAGGTCGCTCGGCGCTGGGCGCCCTTCGC
>JBMSXH010000382.1:0-3036 GCA_049425445.1 Phycisphaerales bacterium
GCCGCGGCGCGATCGGAGTGCGGGAGCGAGACCCACGTGCTCGGACTCCGGGATCGAATCCGAACGGGCATGTTCCACTTCCTCGAGGTCGAACGGGCGCTGTCCGCGGATCGGGTGGTGTCGGTCCGCTACGAGGATCTGTGCGCCTCGCCCGAGGCCGAGCTCGATCGGGTGCTGCGCGAACTTCGCCTCGAGGCCGTCGGTCCGATCCCGGATGCGGCCCGCACGCCGAGGGCGTCGCCCCCCGATCCGCTGATCGATCGGATCCACGACGAGTCGATCGAGTCGTGGAGGCCGTATCTTCGCCGCGTCGGCTACGCCGATCTCCCGGACGCCTGAGATGACCCTGTTTCCCGCCGATGCGTTTGGACTCGATCCGCTGTCGCCGCCGGCGGGCGAGGTCGCACCGTGGCGGGCCGGCGAGGTGCTGCTGACCGGAGCGGCCGGACTGCTCGGGTCGGCGCTGCTCGAGCGGCTCTTGAACTCGACGAACGCGACCGTCCACTGCCTGGTGCGTCCGACCGCGGAGGCGACCGCCGAGCACCGCCTGCGCGACGTGCTCGAGGGGCTTGGTCACGACGTTCCCAACGACCGCTGTCGCGTCGTCGAGGGCGATCTCGCGGCGCCGCGTCTCGGGCTCGATGCGGAGTCCCACGCGAGACTCGCCGATCAGGTCGATCTGATTCTCCATGTCGGTGCCAAGGTGGCGTGGTGGGGCGACGTGTCGGAGATCCGTGCGACCAATCTCGACGGAGTGCGCTCGATCGTCGAACTCGCGGCCACCGGCCGGCCGAAGCGCCTCGCGTTCGGCTCCTCGGTGGCGGTGTTCAACGCCGACGCCTACCGAGACCGGGATGTCGTGTTCGAGACGGCGCTGGCCGACGATCCTCGAGGGCTGCGGTCGCCCTACGTCCAGTCGAAGTGGGGCGGCGAGCGGATCTGCGGCGCGGCCGCGGCGCACGGCGTGCCCGCAAGCATTCTGCGGGTGCCGTATCTGCTGCCGCACTCGCAGCGGCCACGGTTCAACGCCAACGGTGCCGTGGATCTGCTGCTTGCCGCCTCGATCGGGATCGGGGCGGCGCCCGATCTGTCCCTGCGGTTGCCGTTGTGCCCGGTCGACGTCTGTTCGGAATGGATTCTCGGGATTCTCGGGCACCCGCTGCCGTCGTGTTCGTTCCATCATCTCCTGCCCTACGAGAACCTCTCGTGGGCGACGCTCGTCGAGGTCGCGCGGCGTGAAGGACACGCCCTCGAGATGGTGCCGGCGGCCGACTGGTTCGAGATGGCGCGCGAGGCCTCGAGAACGCGGCAGGAGCTCCGGTCGATCGTGACGCTGATGAGCCGGGACCCCACGCGAACCCTGTGGTCCAACTCCAACCTCTGTCGCCTCGATCTCGACGACTCGGAGACCCGATCGCAATGTCCGGATCTGCGGCCGCGAGGCACGATGGATGCCGCGCTGCTGGGGACGTGCGTTCGGGCGATCGCAGGATTCGCGGGTCGCGGCTGATCGAGCCGAGCCGGCCCGAGGCCGCGGCGAGCGTCGCGGTTCAGGAACTGCCGAGTCCGCCGTACTCGGCTTCGAGTCTCCGCTCTCGCGCGAGGCCCGGGAACCGGATCGCCACGAAGGCAGCGATCGCCGCCAGCATGGCCGCCCCGGTCCAGATCGCCGCGCGAAACGCGAACAGGAACGAATCGAGGGCGAGCGCCTTCAGCGCCCGCGCCTCGCCCGGCTCGATGGTCGTGGCGACGTGCTGCGCCGACGCGACGGAGGTTCTCGCCGTGTCGAGAACGGACTCGTCGATCCTCGCCTCGAGCATGGGCGGACGACTCGCACCCACGTCGAAGGCGTGATGGAACGCCGCCGCGAGCACGCTTCCGAGGATGGCGATCAGCAGGGCGCCGCCGATGCACGACTGGAGATCGGAGGTCGAGGACGCCATCGCCACCTCCTCTCCGGACACGCTGGCCATGAGAGTCCGCGAGACGGTGGTGCCGACGATGCCCACCGCGCACCCGAGTGCGAGGTACGAGACGCCAACCGGGAGGTAGCTGCTCTCGGAAGTCCACGTCGCCATCAGCGCGACGCCGGCTCCGGCCGTCGCCGTGCCGAGCATCAGCATCGTGCGTCCGCCGAACCTCGCGCCCAGCGCTGCGGCCCGAGGCGAGATCAGCAGGATCGCGATCCCGGTCGGCAGCACGGCGAGGCCGGCGGCGGTGGTCGAGTAGCCGAGCACCTGCTGCAGGAACTGCTGACCCACGAAGAACGCGCCGAGCATCGTGCCGACGGTGACGGCGCCTGCGACCGCCGCCAGGAGGAAGGTCGGTCGCCGCAGCACACGCAAGTCGAAGATCGGGTGAGCCAGCGTCGACTGACGCCGCAGGAACAGCCCGAGAACGAACAGCGCCGCGACGCCCAAGACCGGGCCGAGCCACGCCGCGGCGCCGGTGCCTCCGAGGCTCAGGGCCGTCGCCAATGTCAGGACCCCCGCGGCGACGAGCAGGCCCGAGAGGTGATCGACCGGGGCGTGATCCTCGCCGGCCCGTTGGGGCAGGTGCCGCGCGAGCGCAATGGCCGTCAAGGCCACCGGCACGCTGACGAGAAACGCCACGCCCCACCAGAAGACCGACATGAGGAGGCCCGCCACGACCGGGCCGAGCGCTGCGGCGCCGATCGTGCATCCGAACCAGAGTCCGATCGCGCGGACCCGTCTCGATCCGGACGTGGTGACGGTGATCTCGGCCAGCGTGTTCGGATAGATCATCGCCCCGGCCACGCCGATCGCGAATCGAGCGGCGATCAAGGTGCCGATCGAGGGTGCGAAGGCGGCGGCGATCGACAGCGGGACCGAAAGGAGGAGACCCACCCGGACCATGCGCGAACGTCCGACGCTTTGCGAGAGACGTCCGAGGTAGAGGATCAACGCCGCCATGCCGAGCGTCGTGGCGAATCCGACATGCGTGAGGTCGCTCGACGTCGCCAGAAACGCTCGGCCGATGTCCGGGAGCGCGATGTTGGCGGCGCCGAGGTTGATC
>JBMSXH010000383.1:0-3034 GCA_049425445.1 Phycisphaerales bacterium
AAGGTGCCGAGGTAGTTGACGATGTGGTTGCCCACGCGCCGCGGGGCGAGCAGGCCTGCCGGCCGCTCGAGTGCGCGACGAAGGGCGACGGCGTCGCGGCGACCGGTCTCCGCGGCCACGGTGAGCTTCACTCGGTTGAGCGTGTAGATCCCGATCTCGAGCCCCGAGAACACGGCGCTCGCGGAGAGGCCCGCCAACGCCATGGCGACGAGCGCCGGATCGATCGCCCACTCGGGCAGCGCGAACTCGGCGGCGGGAGCGCTCACTTCGCACCCTCCTCTCGCATCGGCGGCACCAGCCTCACCAGCACCGTGCGCACCAGCGCCTGCTCGACGCGCTCGGCCTCCAGCTCGACGTTGCCGAGACGCACCACATCGCCCGCCGAGACGGCTCGACCGAGCCGCTCCATCAGGTAGCCGCCAAGGGTGACCGCACCGCGGGAGGCGACGTCCTCGCCGAAGGTGTCCTGCCAGTCGTGGATGCTCATCTCCCCGGAGACCCGCCAGGTGAGCGCGTCGAGGCGCTTGGGCGGCGGCGGGAGTTCCTCCTCGGGCGCCGCGATGTCGCCGACGATCGCCTCCACCACGTCCTCGAGGGCCACGACTCCGGCAGTGCCGCCGTACTCGTCGACGGTGATGGCCAGCGTTCCGCCGGTCTCGCGGAACCGAACCAGCAGCGCCTCGACCGAGGCGATCTCGGGCACAAACGTCGCCGGCTCGAGATGACGGGCGATCGACTTCCCTCTCGACCCCTCCGAGAGCAGATACCGCTTCGCAGGAAGAATCCCCTCGATGTGGTCGAGGTCGCCTCGATACACGGGAAGTCGGCTGAGCCGCGCCGACGCCACCATCGCCCGCACGGCAGACTCGTCGGCCTCGATCGGGACCGCCGCCATCCGCACCCGGGGCACCTGCACGTCGCGAACGCGCAGTCGCTGAAGCCTGACCACCTCGAGCAGCAGTTCCTGCTCATGCGACTCGAGCACCCCCTGTCGGGCGGAGATCTCGATGAGCGCCGCAAGCTCCGCCTCGGAGAGCCGCGGCGGCACGGACCTCGGGGCGGTGAGCCTCGCGAGCGGTTCGACGACCCCCGCGGCGATCGCCCGCCGCAGCGGGCCGATCACCCGATGCAGCGCGAGCATCGGGGGTGCGACCAGCGACGCCACGAGGATCCGCCGCGTCTCGCCGGCCATCTTGGGGACGATCTCGCCGAAGACGATGAGTGCGAGCAGTGAACCGGCCGCGGTCGCCGCCTCGATCGCCACGCCGCCCTGCATGCGGACCACCAGCACCGAACTCGTCACGAAGTACAGGGTGTTGATGGTGGTGTTGCCGAGGAGCAGCGTGACCAGCAGCATGCGGGGATCCGCCATGAGCGCGTCGATCGCCCGCCCGGCGAGCGAGCCGCTCCGCCGCAGCCCCATCCGCTCGTTCTCGCTCATGCCGAAGAGCGCCGTCTCCGAAGAGCTGAAGAACGCGCTCGCCGCGAGAAGCGGCACGAGCGACGCGAGCAGCGCGAGTTCCGCGGGGCCGAGATGGGGCGCGATCGACGTCGCGGCGTCCGCAGCGTTCGGATCGATCATGTCCGTCGCCGCGGGCCCTGCCGCAGCTCCTCGCGAAGGCGATCGAAGTACCGAAGCACGTTGAGTTCGAGTCGGATCGAACTGGAGGTCGAGGGGGCGGAAGGTTCGGCGAAGAGCGCCGCGAGGCGCGCGAGCGTGTCGCGGCGGCGACGATCGGCCTCCTGCGCGATCTCGTCGATCGTCGCATCGACGCCGGACTCGACCGCCTCCTCGATCCGCTCTCTCAGTTCGAGCATCTCCGGCAGGAACGAAGGCGGAAGCGCCGACGCATCTCCAGCCACGTGGCCACGACGTGCCAGCAACGCTTCACCGCGAGCAAGCGGTTCGCGGAGCGTCGATCTCGCTTCGTTGAGCGACGCCGCCGAACGGGCGACCTCCGAGTGCTCCTCGCCCCCGCCGACGCGATCCGGATGCGCCGCCCGAAGGCGCCGCATCCACGCGGCGTCGATCGCCGCCGCGTCGAGTTCGAAGCGGGGCTCGAGACCGAGCACCTCGAAGGGATCGGATCGACCGGTCGACGAATCGTTCACCGCCGCCCTCGCACGATCACTCGGTTCCCGCGACCCGCTCGACCTCGTCGTAGCTCGTCTGCCCCTGCGCCACGAGCTGGAATCCGAAGCCCTGCAGGCTTGTGAAGAGGTTGTTCCTGAGGATGTCCCGAATGCCCTGGATCGTGGGATTCTTGAGGACCGCATCGCGAAGCGGGTCGTTGAACTCGAGCAGCTCGAAGGCCGCACGCCGCCCGACGAAGCCCGTCTGCAGGCACTCGGCGCACCCCTGCGGAACGTAGATCTCCGAGACGCCCGAGAGGGCCTGCCCCATCTTGAGGCTCTGCGCCGGCGTCGCGCGCACCCCGCGTCGGCAGGCCACGCAGAGCATCCGCACCAGCCGCTGGGCGATGATCATGTTGACGGCGTTGGCGACGAGATACTGCTCGACGCCGAGGTCGAGCAGCCGGAAGATCGCGCCGATGGTGTCCTTCGCGTGCACCGTCGAATAGACGAGGTGGCCGGTCATCGCCGCCTGCATCGCCACGTTCGCGGTCTCGATGTCTCGGATCTCGCCCACGAAGATGACGTCGGGGTCCTGCCGCAGCACCGAGCGCAGGATGTTCGCGAAGGTGTGGCCCTGCTTGGCGTCGATCGGGATCTGCGTGGTGCCCGGCAGCTGGTACTCGACGGGATCCTCGATGGTGATCGCGTTCCGCTGCTCGACGTCGATCTCGCGCAGGCACGAGTAGAGCGTGGTCGTCTTGCCGCTGCCGGTCGGACCGCAGGCGAGCAGCATGCCGGCGTCGCGGGTCGCGATGCGTCGGAGCTTCTCGTACATCCAGGGCAGCAGCCCGAGTTCGTGCAGACGGTTCGGGGCGTTGCTGCCGTCGAGCACGCGGATCACGAGCTTCTGCCCGTGCACCGAGGGCGTGAAGCTCACGCGATAGTCGACTCGGCGGCC
>JBMSXH010000384.1:0-3029 GCA_049425445.1 Phycisphaerales bacterium
GGCCCGGTGCCATCGTCGAAGACGGTCAGCGTCGACACCGTACTGTTCATCCCGCTGCTGAGCGGCGTCCACTCGGAGCCATCCCACGTGGCGATGCGGTTGGATGAGATGCCGCCCGCGGTACCAAACAAGCCGCCCGCGTAGAGCGCCGGCCCGCTGCCGTTGTCGAAGGCGGTCAGGGCCGATGCGGTGTTGTTCAAGCCCAACTCGATCGCACCCTCGATCTCGACGCCACCACCCACGTCGAACCACTTATCGCCATCCCACGCAGCCACGCCCCGCACCGGCTGCCCACCCGCGGTCAGGAACGGCCCTCCCGCGTAGATCTTCATGCCGCTGCCATCGTCGAACTCCTCCCACGCGAAGACCAGGGGGTACGGGGGCGCCGGCGGATTGCCCGGAATTCCGAGGCCACCGGAGAGATCGACGAAGCCATCCTGCGACCACCCGATGCCGCCGCACTTTCCGCCGCCGACGAGCAATTCCGGGAAGCCGGGCGCGGACGGCGCGTAGACCGAGGCGATACTCCAGCAGCCGCCAACCAACGGCTCGGTGCAGGCGTTGCAGTACGAGCCTTCGTCGAAGCCGCAGGCCCCGATCGCCGACCACGACTTGCCGTTCCAGCGCTGGAGGTTGCAAGAGGAACCCCCGAAACCCCCTCCCGCAACCAACTCCGGCCCCTCGGGACCCGCGACGGTGGCCAAGCCCCATACCGCACCCATCTGCTCCGGTCCGGAGCCCACCGCCGCCCACGCGGTCCCGTTCCATCTCGCCACGCGATTCGCTGGCGAATCGCCGGCGGTGGTGAAGTTGCCTCCGGCGTAGAGCGCGGGCCCGGTGCCATCGTCGAAGACGGTTAGCGCAAGCACCACGTACGAACTGGCACCGCTCAGTCCACTTCCGAGCGGTATCCACTCGGCGCCATCCCACTTGGCGATGCGATTGGCTTCGATCCCGCCCGCAGTCGTGAAGTCGCCGCCCGCGTAGAGCGCCGGCCCGGTGCCGTCGTCGAAGACGGTCAGCGTCCACACCGTGTCGTTCATCGCGCTGCCGAGCGGTACCCACTCTGCGCCATCCCACTTGGCGATGTGATTCGCCTCGACGCCGCCAGCGGTGGTGAACCGACCGCCGGCGTAGAGCGCCGGCCCGGTGCCGTCATCGAAGATGGCGAGCGCATCCACCGGCCCATCCAGACCGCTTCCCAACGCGGTCCACGCGGTGCCATCCCACTTGGCGATGTTGGCGGCTGCGACACCGCCGGGGCCGCCAGCGCGGTTGAACCACCCGCCGGCGTACAGCGCGTTGCCGCGGCCGTCGTTGAATGTCTCGAGTGCGTAGACCCCGGTGCCCCAGTACTGAGCCGGTGCCTGCTCGAACCCCGGCTGCCACGCGAACTCGGTGGGGCACCCGACGACCGGACACTCGCCCCACGCACCGAGCACCAGCGTGAGATCGGCCGCGTCGATGGCCCCGTCGCCGTTGATGTCGGCGGGGGGGAAGAGCGCCGGCGGCTCGCCCCAGAACGCCAGCACGACACCCAGATCGACTCCATCGACCAAGGTGTCGCCATTGACGTCGGCCGGACAATCTCCAGCATGGCCAGCGCCGCTGGCGGCGAGGCCAAGCACGGCACCGACGATCGGGGCCAGCCCGAAGGGCACGCGCGATCGGCAGTTCGGGCGAACGGGTGGGCAGGGGGTCGGCAGAGCAGCCATGACGGAGCCCTTGGAGGTGGGGTGCAAACTACGTCCGCGCAAGGTCTACGCAACAAGGCAAACGCAGGATCCTGCACGGACCAGTGGAATCTTGCGCGACGGCGGTTGCCCGATGGGCATGGGACGCCGCGACGCCGATCGCTCCTCGCCCGTCTTGACAAGACCCTGCCGAGCGATCCCTGTCGAGACGCCTGCGCCAACCTCTCGATGGCACCCAAGCATCGTTTCGGCCTCGCCGAGCCTGCCGATCACCGACTCCAGGGTGGTCTTGAATCCGTCCAGGCCGTCTCGTCCGACTGGCGTGCGGGTCGGGCGACGTCGCCGCAAGTTCGCCGCGCGATGCGCGAGCGTCGGCCTCGCCGGTCAGGGCTCGTTCCAGATCCGATCCCACACGCCGCGCACACGATCCATGTTCATGGTCGCCGGCAGCCGTCGCGATTCGATCGGATGCCAGTGCGGATTGCCGCGCGTCGCGATCGCGTGTCGGAACACGTAGTCGGGCTCCTGCCCCATCCGCAGGTCGCTCATCACCAGTTCATCGCCGACGATCGCGGTGGAGACGAAGCCATTGGCGAACCAGGTCAGCCGCTCGGCGGACGGCAGCCCTTCCTGTGCGTCGATTGCCGCGCGATCCCACGGCACGAGCATGAAGTCGATCGGTCCGTCGTCGGCCACCACCGAATCAAGCCCCTCGAGGTAGCCGTCGTCGTCGAGCACCACCACCCGCCAAAGCAGCGTGTTGAGCGGTGTCGGCGTCAGGAAGACGCGGGCGTCCTCGCGATCGAGGCTGGCCAAGGTCTCGCGTGCATTGCGCATCACCAGATCCCGCGCCGCCCACGACCACCCGAGGTAGGCCGTGCTCAAGGCAAGCCCGGCCGTAAGCATGCGGCCGCTCCATCTCGACGAGGGGGCTGCCAGCACGACGAGCCCCGCGATCAGGAGCGGCAGGGTGTACAGCGGATCGATGATGAAGAGCGTCGCCCACGAGGCCGGCGGCGGGTCGAGCGGCCACCACAGCTGCGTGCCGTAGGCGGTGTGGGCATCGAGCAGCGGATGGGTGACGAGCGTCAGCAGGATCGCGACACACCAGGCGCGGGGCGCCTCGCGCACCGGCGTCCACCACCAACGCAGCAGCAGCCAGATCGCCACGGCCAGCGGGGCCAGCACGAAGAGCGAGTGGCTGAATCCCCGGTGCATCGTGAAGTTCTCGACCGCGCCGCCGTAGTCGACGAAGACGTCGAGATCCGGCAGCGTTCCGAGCATCGCCCCGACGACGAGCGCCTTGCGTCGCTGCGTCGGCGGGACGCAGGCGGC
>JBMSXH010000385.1:0-3027 GCA_049425445.1 Phycisphaerales bacterium
CGCGGCGGAGCCCGTCGTGGTCTACGACCTGCAGCGGGAGGGCGCGTTCGGGCTCGAGCGTGCCGCACCCTCGGCCCCCTCGACGACACCCTCGACGCGGGCGGTCGGGGAGGAGGCTCCGTGAGCGGCGACCTCGGGCGCGATCCCGAGATCCGTCAGGCGCTTCGCCGCTCGGCGGGGGTCTTCGTGTCCATGGTGCTGCTGGCGGTCGTGGGCTTGTGGTGGTCGAAGCGCCGGATGCCGCCGCCACCCGCCGATGCCACACCGGTCGCGCCGGCGATCGAGCGAAAGGCACCGCCGGTCGAGGCGCTTCCGCGAATCGTCCTGCGCGATCGCGCTCGCGAGCGCGGCGTCGACTTCGTGCACGTCAACGGTGCGACCGGGCGCAAACTCCTGCCGGAGACCCTCGGTGGCGGCGTCGCGATCGTCGACGTCGATGGCGACGGCGACGGGGCTTTCGTCTTCGTCGACGGCGATCGCTGGGCGGATGGGCCGGCGGACTCGCCGTCGGGCCGCGGCGTGGTGGTCCTGCTCAACGACGGTCGCGGCGTCTTCACGAGGCCCGCGGCCCCAACGGGTCTCGAAGAGCCCTTTCAGGGCATGGGGATCGCGACCGGCGACGTCGACGGCGACGGCGATCTCGATCTGCTCGCGACGAGCGTGGCCGGCGTGCGGCTCTTCCTCAACGAATCGCGCGACGGGACGATCTCGTTCCTCGATCGCACCATCGAGTCGGGGCTCGCCGAACTCGAGGGATGGTCGACCGCGGCGGGCTTCGGCGATCTCGATGCCGACGGCGATCTCGATCTCGTGGTCGCGCACTACGTCGAGTGGACGCCGGCGATCGACGAGGCCGTCGACTATCGCCTCGCAGAGATCGGCCGCGCGTACGGGCCACCGCTCGGCTTCGCGGGCGAGACGGTCCGGGTGTTCTTCAACGATGGCGATGGAGGCTTCGTCGATCGCACCGTCGAGTCGGGCTTCGACGTGCGGAATGCCGCGACCGGCGAACCGATGGCGAAGGCCCTCGGACTGCTCGTTCAGGACCTCGATGGCGATCGCGACCTCGACGTCTTCGTCGCCAACGACACCGTCGCGAACCTGCTCTTCGCCAACAACGGCGACGGCACGTTCCGAGAGACGGGTGCCGCGTCGGGCGTCGCCTTCGATCGGAGCGGTGCCGCCACCGGGGCGATGGGGGTCGATCTCGCACGGGTCGCGGATCGAAGCGGCGATCGGCGGATGATCGCGGTCGGCAACTTCGCGAACGAGCCGAGTTCGCTCTACGCCGATCTGTCCGCGTCGCCGGGGCGGTTCTCCGACGAGTCGATTCCGCTGGGCATCTCCGCCGCGACCCGGCCGGCCCTGACCTTCGGGATGGTGTGGGCGGATCTCGATGGCGACGGCGCGGAGGAACTCGTCGCCGCCAACGGCCACCTCGAGGAGGCGATCGGCCGTCTTCAGGCGAGCCAGTCGTATCGGCAGCCCGCGCAGGTCTTCGCGTTCGAGCGGGGGAAGTCTGCGGGAAGGATGCTCGAACTGCCGCGCGAATCGCTCGGCGATCTGGCGACGCCGGTCGTGGGTCGCGGGCTCGCCTGGGGCGATCTCGATCTCGACGGCGATCTCGATCTGGTGCTCACGCAGATCGGCGGTGCGCCGCTGGTGCTGTTCAACGAGACGCACACGGCGGCCGAAGGCGATGACCATCTTCCGCCGGATCACCCGAGGCCCCACTGGGTTCGCATCGTGCTCGAAGGCCCGCGTGGCGACGCCTCGGTGGTCGGCGCCACGGTCCGCGTGACCGCGGGGGATCGCACGATCGTCCGCGACGTCGCACCGACCCGAAGCTACCTCTCGCAGGTCGAGCGGCCGCTCACGATCGGGGTGGGGGACGCGACCGTGATCGATCGGATCGAGGTCGAATGGGCCGGCGGGGGACGCAGCACGCTCGAGGACGTGCCGGTCGATTCGGTCGTCCGGATCGGGGGCGACCCGTCAGGAGACTTGTCAGACTCGCGCGGCCCGTCAGACTCCGAGACTCGGCCATTTGCGAGCCATCCGTGAGCGTCCCGAACGAACAACATCGTGGCAGGACCTCCGAGCCGACGATCGTCGATCTCGAGTCGACGGCCGCGTCGAGGCGGGGGGGAGGCGGTGATCTGGCGATCGAGCACGGCGGCGTCGGATTGCGTCTGATTCCCGAACGAGCGGCGCTCGTCGAGTCGACGGGCACGCTGCTCGTCGCAGACCTCCATCTCGACAAGCCCGAGGCGTATCGCCGCGAGGGCGTGCCGATGCCGGAGGGCATCCTCGAGGAGATGCTCGATCGCCTCGCGTCGGCGATCGTCCGCACGGAGGCTCGCGAAGTGATCGTGCTGGGGGATCTCCTGCACAGCCGTCGCGGAGCCGATCGCGGCACGCACGAGCGCTTCGCCGCGTGGCGCGAGCGGCATCCGATCCCGATGCGCCTCATCGGCGGGAACCATGATCGTGCCGCGTCGCGGCATCTCGAAGCCTGGCGGATCGGCGACGCCGGCGCGGAAGCGGAACATCAGGCCGAAGGCGGCTGTCTGAGCCTGCGGCACGAGCCACCCGGTGCGAGGACGTTGGGCGAATCAGGCGATTCGGGTGGGCCATCGCCACGCGATCGGGCCTGCGTCGCGGGCCATCTGCATCCGATGGCGTCGCTTGCACGCGGCACGCGACGACTGCTCTTGCCGTGCTTCCACAGGTCGATTTCGGCGTCGGCCTCGACGCTGGTGCTGCCCGCGTTCACCGCCTTCGCAAGCGGCGTGCGGGTGCAGCCGGCTCCCGGCGAACGGGTCTACGCGATCGCGGAGGGGCGGGTGGTCGAGGTGACGCGGGCGTTCGGCTGAGGGCGAGTGTCCGGTCGCTGTGCTGCAGGAGATGTTCGCGGCCTGAGCGCGGGGCCGCGTCACTTCGGCGTGCGGCTCGGTTTCGCCCGCTCCGGCGCCGCGGTCTGGCGCAGGACCATCTCGCGGTAGAGGCCGCTCGAGGCCATCAGCG
>JBMSXH010000386.1:0-3018 GCA_049425445.1 Phycisphaerales bacterium
TCGAGAGCGTGATGATCAACTCGAACCCCGAGACGGTCAGCACCGACTTCGACACCTCGGACCTGCTCTTCTTCGAGCCGCTCACGCTCGAGGACGTGCTCAACATCGTCGAGCGGCTCAACGGCGGCGGCATCGAGGTGCCCGATCGCTCGGGCGCGGTCGCCGGCGTGATCGTGCAGTTCGGCGGGCAGACGCCGCTCAACCTCGCGCACGGACTCGTCGAGGCGGGCGTGCCGCTCGTCGGCACCGGCCTCGAGGCGATCGACCTCGCCGAGGACCGCGACCGCTTCAAGGCCCTCGTCGAGGAGCTCGGCCTGCGGCAACCCGAATCGGGCATCGCCTACTCGATCGAGGAGGCGGTCGAGTGTGCGAACTCGATCGGCTATCCGGTGCTCGTGCGACCGAGCTACGTGCTCGGCGGCCGCGGCATGGAGACCTGCTTCGACGAGTCGAGCCTGCGGCGCTACATGCGCGACGCGACCGGCGCGTCGGAGCGGGCGGACAGCCCGATCCTCATCGATCGATTCCTCTCCGAGGCGGTCGAGGTCGATGTGGACGTCGTCGCCGACTTCGCGCCGCATCCGACGTCCGCCTCGTCGCAGATCGAGTGCGACCCCGATCCGCCGCGGGCGCTCGTGTGCGGCGTGCTCGAGCACATCGAGGAGGCTGGAATCCACTCCGGCGACTCGACGAGCACCGTGCCGCCGTACTCGCTTCCCAAGCCGATCGTCGAGCGAATCCGCGAGCAGGCCCGCCGTCTGGCGGAGCGGCTTCGCGTGCGGGGCCTGATGAACGTGCAGATGGCGGTCAAGGACGGCACGGTCTATCTGCTCGAGGTGAATCCCCGCGCATCGCGGACGGTGCCCTTCGTGAGCAAGGCGAAGGGGCTGCCGTGGGCCCGCATCGCCGCGGAGGTGATGATGGGTCGTTCGCTCGCCTCGCTCGGCGCGAAGGAACTGCCCGACACCGGCTTCTGGTCGGTGAAGGAGTCGGTCTTCCCCTTCAGCCGCTTCCCGGGCGTCGACGTGGTGCTCGGTCCCGAGATGCGTTCGACCGGCGAGGTGATGGGCGCGGACCGCTCGTTGCCGATCGCCTTCGCGAAGGCCCAGATGGCCGCGGGCGTGCCGCTTCCCACCAAGGGCGGCGTGTTCCTCTCGGTGCGCGATTCCGACAAGGCGGCGGCGATCGAGGTTGCCCGCAGCCTCCGGGCGGCGGGGTTCGAGGTCTACTCCACCGGAGGCACCCACCGAAGCCTGCTTGGCGCCGGCGTCGAGACCCACGAACTGCCCAAGATCTCCGAAGGCCGACGGCCGAACATCCTCGACCTCATCGCGAACGGCGAGATCCAGCTCATCGTCAACACCCCGACCCGCAAGGGAGCCCACACCGACGAGGGACGGATCCGGGCGATGGCGGTGACCGCGGGGGTTCCGATGATCACCACCGTCAGCGGCGGTCGCGCCGCGGTCCTCGCGATCGCGGCGTTGCAGGCCGGGGACTGGGACGTCGCGGCGATCCAGGACTACTTCCCGCATCTCGCGCGACCCGCCGCCAAGGTCGAGGTCGAGTGCAGCTGACCGAGCCGGGGCGATCTCGCTCCGGGAGTAAGATCCCGACCCCATGAACGATCCGATCTCCCTTCTTGCCGCCGTCGGCGAGACCCCCGCCCTCGTTCAGGCTGCCGCGGGGGTCCTCGTGATCCTCGTGATGCTGCACGTGATCCTCGGCGGGTGCGCGTACGCGATCCTGCTCGAACGCAAGCTGTCGGCCTGGATGCAGGACCGCGTCGGTCCCAACCGCGTCGGTCCCATGGGTCTGCTGCAGCCGATCGCCGACGGCCTCAAGTTCATCCTGAAGGAGGAGTACGCCCCCAAGGGGGTCGACAAGGTCCTCTTCACGCTGGCACCAGCGTTCATCATGCTGCCGGCGATGCTCGGGTTCGTGGTGATCCCCTGGGCGGGCACGCTCGACCTGTCGACGCTGCCGTTCGGGCTCGGGAGCCTCATCGGTGCCGACGGCTGGAAGGTCAGCCTGATCGGCGCCGACATCAACGTCGGCGTCGTGTTCCTGCTCGCGACCGCATCGCTCGGGGTCTACGGCGTGGCGCTCGGCGGCTGGGCGAGCAACAGCAAGTTCAGCTTCCTCGGCGGCCTGCGGGCAAGCGCCCAGATGATCTCCTACGAGATCCCGATGGGTCTCTCGCTGCTGGTGGTGATCCTGATGGCCGGCAGCGTGACGCCCTACGGCATCCTCGAGGCCCAGCGGGAGTCCGGCTGGTACATCCTGCAGCAGCCGATCGCGGCGATCCTCTTCTACACCTGCATGCTGGCGGAGTCGAACCGAACGCCCTTCGACCTGGCGGAAGCCGAGAGTGAGCTGGTCGGCGGCTACCACACCGAGTACTCCTCGATGCGCTTCGCGATGTTCTTCCTCGCGGAGTACTTCCACATGATCACCGGAGCGGCGTTCTTCTCGCTGCTGTTCCTGGGTGGCTTCAGCGTGAACCCGCTTCCGTGGGGATGGGATCTGCCGGTCGAGGGCGGCCTCGGGCTGATCCTGCTCCAGTGGGGCGTGATGCTCGGCAAGACCACGCTGATGGTGGCCTTCGCCATGGCGATCCGCTGGACGATTCCACGATTCCGCTTCGACCAGCTCATGCGGCTCGCCTGGGAAGGCATGATTCCGCTGTCGCTGCTGGTGGTGCTCGTCACCGCGGTGAGCATCCACCTCGGGCTCGAGCAGTGGATGTGGCTTGGCTCGATCGGCTGCGTGGCGGTGGTCTACCTCGTGCTGCCGTTCATGCCGCGGCAAGCCAACCCCAATCGTCGGATCCCGATCGTCGGAAGCCGATTCAACCCGCTGCGCGAAGGCGATGCGGCGCCTCCGCGACCGGCGGTGGCGCTCTCCGATGCGGCGATTCCCGATCCGCGGCAGGGACCGGCTTCGATCCACTGATCGCGGTCGGCGAGGCCGGCGGTCCGGCTCATCCAATCAGGATCGTTCCTCGCGCATCGCAGC
>JBMSXH010000387.1:0-2991 GCA_049425445.1 Phycisphaerales bacterium
GTGCCGCGGCGGATCCGCGTCGCTCACGCGACATCTCAGCCCGCCTCGGCGATGAGCGCCTCGCGGAGCGAGGCAAGCGAGGGCGGCAGGTCGCGTCCCGCGAGTGCCGCGAGATGCTCCCGTGCCCGGGCCGGCTCGCCGAGGCTTCGCAGGCACTTCGCCGCGAGCAGCACCCGCAGTTCGTCGCGCCGCGGCGTGAGCGGATACCGCGCGAGCAATCGTTCCCAGGCCTCGACCGCCTCGACGTCGTCGCCCGCCGCGGCGAGGTGCGTGGCGATCTCCTCCTGCGGCTTCTCGGCCAGCACGGTCTTCGGCGCGTCGCGGCGAAGGCGGTGATAGGCCGCGATCGCGTCGTCGAAGCGGCGCTGCTGCAGGAGGCTTGCGATCTCGGCGCGACGCGAACGGAAGGGATCGTCCGGCTCGGCGGCTCGGGACCGCGACACCGGTGCGGCGGCCGGGGCAGCGGGCGCTCCGCCGCTCCACGGGCTGCCTCGACCGTCGAGGGCTCGGCGCATCGCGCGGCGTCGGCTCGCCTGCTTCCACAGGTAGAGCATGTCGAACTCGCCCCGCGGCACGAGGTTCCGCCAGAGCAGCAGCAGCCCGAAGGCAAAGCCGAAGAGATATCCGCCGAGATGCGCCGCGTACGCGACACCGCCGCCGCGGGCGCCGAGGGCGCCGAGCAGATCGAGCGCGACGTAGAGGCCGATGAACCAGCCCGCGGGGATGAGATAGACCCCGATCAGCAGGAAGACGAGCAGCGTGCGAATACGAGCGCGGGGAAAGAGCGCGAGGAACGCGCCCGCCGTCGCCGCGGTCGAGCCGCTCGCGCCGATCACCGGAGCCGGGCTCATCGCGATCTGCGCGAGGCCCGCCGCGACACCGCCCGCGAGGTAGAACGCGAGGAAGCCCCAGCGTCCGAGGCTTCCTTCGACGGCGTTGCCGAAGACCCACAGGAAGACCATGTTGAAGAGGATGTGCGCGATCCCCCACGGGTCGTGCAGGAACTGGTAGGAGACCAGTTGCCACCAGCGGAAGCCCTCGCCCGACTGCAGGGCGCCGGATTCGGCGAGCTTCTCGACCGGCCAGCCGAAGAGCCGCTCGCCGAAGAGACCCACCGCGAAGACCGCGAGGTTCACGCCGATCAGAAGCGGCACGACGAGCGGACTCCGCCGTGGAGGCGGTTCGGTCCCGAGTGGAATCAGCACGCGAAGGCTCTCACGGGGCCGCCGAGGCGGTGTCGCCCTCGCCCGAGTCCTGCGGATAGACGAGCACGCGGTCGTGGCAGAGCAGGACGAGATCCGCGAGGCCGTCGCCGGTCACGTCGCCCACGAGCATCTGATGCGGCTCGAACTCGCGCACCTCGCCCGCGCTGAAGATCTTGGTCTGGAAGATCGGGAAGCCCGTCGCGTACGAAAGCGATCCGTCCTCGGCGAAGGTCAGCAGGTCGAGCGCCTGGCGACCGGCGTCGGCGACCGCGAGGTCGGTGAAGCCGTCCCCGTTCACGTCGCCCGACTCGAGGTCGTGGTGGAGCGAGCGTTCGTCCTCGGGCCGCCACGAGCCGATCTCGCGAAGCACCGGGCTTCCTCCGGAGAGGCGAACGATCGCGAAGCCGTCGTCGGCGGCGACGAGGATGTCCTCGCCTTCACCGCCGGAGAACGAGCCGCCTTCGATCGATCGCACGCGGAATCCCTCGAGATCGATCGAGGGCTCCTGCCGCCAGCCGCTCTCGGTGCGGGTGAAGACGACGAGTCGGTTGTTCGCCCGGTCCGCCGCCACCACGCGATCGGGGAAGACCGCGAGGGAGACGAGCTTCGAGTCGGCGCGGTCGGCGTTGAGCTGGCCCACGATCTGCCATCCCGGCGTGGTCCCGGCCGCGGGGCTCGGGTCGTAACGGAGCGCGCGGATGAAGTTCCGGTCCGCGACGAGCAGTTCCTCACGGCCATCGCCGTCGAGGTCGTAGACCGCGGTGTTGTCGGCGCTCGCGGACTGCACCAGTCCGAACTGACCCATGTCGGCGGAGTTCAGCAGACGCCAGGGCTTCTCGGCGCCGGCTGGCTGCGCCTCGAGCATGATCATGGGGCGGTCCGGCGTGAGCAGCAGCAGATCGGTTCGTCCGGAGCCGTTGGCATCGAGGGCGAGGATCGCGCCCGGCGCTCGAGGCAGATCGCCGAGCGCGACGCTCGTCGGGGCCCGACCGTCGACCGGCACGAGATCGAGCACGTACGCGCGACTCTCGCGGGCGATGATCGCGGCGGCCGCGCCGCCGTCGAGTTCGACCGCCGCGACCGTGACCGGAACGTGCCCGGGCGAGAGCGGAAGCGCCTGCGGAAAGGCGACGGAGCCGTCGGCCCAGCGGGCGACCCCGGCGACGCCCTCCTTCTCGCTCTGCAGCAGGATCTCGGCGCGTCCGTCGCCGTCGAGATCGCGAGCGGCGAGCCCTTCCAGATCCGCGTAGGCCGGAAACGACGCCGCCTGCTCGAATCCACGGCCGGGGAGCTGCCGGTAGACCACGATCGCGTTCGCCTCGACATGGCTCGCGACGAGATCCCTCAGCCCGTCGCCATCGAGATCGGCGGTGGCGACGAAGCGCTTGCGGGCGGTGGGATCGTCGAAGCCGAAGTAGCGAAGCGACGGCCGGCCGGTGCCGGCCTCCGGCGCGTCGGGGGCGAGTTCGTAGACGGCGAGCCGCTTCGACGCCCGCTCGATGGCGGCGAGTCGCGCCGCGGGCGCGCCGGGAAGTCGCACCGCGTCGAGTTGCCGCAGGGCGGGCATCTCGAAGCGAAGCTGGGGGCCGAAGGATCGCTCGCCGCCGCGGGGATCGACGGTGGCCAGCCAGACCCGAAGCGGGGCACCGTCCTCGGGGATCAGTCCGATCAGATCGCGATGTCCGTCGCCGTCGACGTCCTCGATCGTGAAGCCGCTCAGGTTGCCGGTGCCGGCCGAGAGCACGGTGGGCTGGCCGAGCCGATAGCCGTCGAGGATCGGCCAGAG
>JBMSXH010000388.1:0-2985 GCA_049425445.1 Phycisphaerales bacterium
CGCCGTCCGGCGTCCTCGATCATCGGCTCGTGCTTCTCGAGCATCGCCTTCTGGATCTCGGCGACCGGGCGGCTCTCGTCGTTGATCGGATTCGAGCACTGGATGAGGCCGCAGCGGACCACGCGTGACGAGTCGCTCATGGACGGTTCTCCTGCGCACGTCGAGTTGCCGACCGGCGCCTCCGCTCGCCGGTCATCCGTGCGAGCCCTTCTTCGGACGCAGCGGGTGCCGCGGCGGGTCGGAGACGTGCTCGTTCCACGTCGCCGCCGCCACGCCGTGCGCCACCGGCGCCATCTCGATGCAGTCCGGCACCGGACAGACGATCTTGCAGAGGTTGCAGCCCACGCACTCCGACTCGTCGACGGTCGGCACGCGGGTGCCGGGCTGCGGATGGATGCACTGGTGCGCGCCGTCGTGGCACGCCGCCACGCAGAGCTGGCAGCCGATGCACTTCGACGCGTCGATCTTGGCGACGGTCTCGTAGTTGAGGTCGAGGTCGCCCCATTCGCGGAAGTTCGGGACGGCCTTGCCGACGAGATCGTCGGGGCGCTCGAATCCGTGGGTCCGCATGTACGCCTCGAGCCCGTCGATCATGTCCTCGACGATGCCGTAGCCGCGGAGCATCACCTCGGTGCAGACCTGCACGCTGCTCGCGCCGAGCAGCATGAACTCGACCGCGTCGCGCCAGTTCGTCACGCCGCCGATGCCGCTGATCGGCAGTCCGAACGAAGGCTCGCGGGCGAGGGCGGCCACCATGTGCAGGGCGATCGGACGCACCGCGGCGCCGCAGTAGCCGCCGTTGGTGCTGGCGCCGCCCACCCGCGGCTCGGGCACGAAGCGGTCGATGTCGACGCCGATGAGGCTCTTGATCGTGTTGATGAGGCTCACGCCGTGGGCGCCGCCCCGCTTCGCGGCGAGACCGTGCGGCACGATGTCCGAGACGTTCGGGGTGAGCTTCACGATCACCGGCACCGTGCTGAACTCGACCGCCCAGGAGGTGATCCGCTCGTTGACCGCGGGCTCCTGGCCGACCGCGCTGCCCATGCCGCGCTCGCACATGCCGTGCGGGCATCCGAAGTTGAGTTCGAGGCCGTCGGCGCCCGCGTCGATCGAGCGGGCGATGTGCTCGCGCCACTCCTCGCGGGTCTCGAACATCAGCGAGACCACGAGCGCCCGATCCGGGAAGAGCCGCTTGGTCTCGGCGATCTCCCGGTAGTTGGCCTCGAGCGGACGATCGGTGATGAGTTCGATGTTGTTGAAGCCCGCCCCGCGCACGCCGCCGATCGAGAGCCCGCCGAAGCGGCTCGACACGTTGCGGATCGGCGTGCCGAGGGTCTTCCACACCGCGCCGCCCCAGCCCGCCTCGAAGGCCCGCTGCACCTGCAGCCCGCTGTTGGTCGGCGGCGCGCTGGCGAGCCAGAAGGGGTTCGGCGATCGAATGCCGCCGGTCGTGGTCGAGAGGTCAGGCACCGGCAGAGCCTCCCTTCGCGGCGGACCGCAGCATGGCGTCGATGGCGATCGCGGCGCGATCGCCTTCGGCCACCGCGTTGACGACCTCCTTGCCCCCGTTGACGCAATCGCCGCCCGCGTACCACTTCGGGCGTCCGGTAACGCCGCTTTCGTCCACGAGCACGCGTCCGGACTCGACGCGGATGCCGCCGAGATCCGCGAGCATCGCGCCGAGCTTCGATTGGCCGATCGCCACGAGCACCAGGTCGGCCTCGAGGGAGAACTCGCCGCCGGGAACGGGCCGCCGCGCGTCGTCGAGTCGGGCGCACTGCACGGTCCGCACCCGATCGCCGCCTTCGAACGCGGTCGCGATCGCCCGCCACTCGACCCGCCCGCCCTCTTCGAGGGCCGCCGACCATTCGTGCGCGTAGCCGCTCATGCGCTCGCGATCGCCGCGATAGAGCATGGTGACCGAAGGCACGCCGAGGCCGAGCAGTTCGCGCGTCGCATCGACCGCGGTGTTGCCGCCGCCGACCACGACCGCCCGCTCCACGCGGGAGAGATCGACCTGGCCGAGCTTCATCCGTTCGATCCACTCGACCGCGCCGCAGACGCCCGCGAGGTCTTCGCCCGGCACGCCGAGGGCGGAGTCGGCGCCGAGCCCGACGCCCACGAACACCGCGTCGAAGTCGCGCTCGAGATCCGCGAGCGAGACCGCATCACCGACCTGGACGCCGGTCCTCACCTCGATGCCGCCGATCGCGAGCACCCACTCGACCTCGGCGACGGATCGATCGGCCCGCATCTTGTAGGGCGCCACGCCGGTCGAGTTGAGTCCGCCGATCGTCGCCCGCCCCTCGAAGATCGTGCAGGCGTGACCGAAGCGTCGAAGGCGATGCGCCGCGGCGAGGCTCGCGGGCCCCGCGCCGATCAGCGCCACCCGGCGCCCGGTGTCGGGACCCGCCGTGAAGAACTCCCAGCCGGCGTCGAACGCCGCGTCGGTCGCGAACCGCTGCAGGCGGCCGATGGCGATGGGCGGCTGGTCGAGATCGTTGTAGACGCAGCTTCCGACGCACAGCACCTCGACCGGGCAGACCCGCGCACAGCTCATGCCGAGGATGTTCGACTCGAAGATCGTCTTCGCGCTGCCGCGCAGGTTGCCGGTGGCGATCTTGCGGATGAACTGCGGGATGTCGATCTCGGTCGGGCAGGCCGCGATGCACGGCGCGTCGTGGCAGAAGAGGCAGCGGTTCGCCTCCGCGACCGCCTCCGAGGGTGCCAACGGCAACTTGAAGTCGCCAAAGGCGGTCTCGGATCGGGGGGTGGGAAGATTGGATGCCATCGGGAAGCGCGATCATCGCCGCCCGTCCAGCAGATCCTCCCCGCATCGGAGCAGGGCGTCTCGAATGGGGGAACGGTTCGGGCGAATCGGGGTCGATCGGCTCGATTCGCCATCGGAGTCGAAACTCCGAGCGAGATGCCGCGGGTTCCCCTCCCGCCCGGCGAGAGGCTCGCCGCTCAGGCGGACGGTCGGGC
>JBMSXH010000389.1:0-2972 GCA_049425445.1 Phycisphaerales bacterium
TGCAGGTGCGGCGCTTCGACTTTCGGGTCCATTGCGTCCATCCAGTCCATCCCGTCCAGGTGACCGCCCTCCTAGAGAAGCGAGCGACCAGCGCGTGACGTGGCCCGCGGACGGTCGAGCCTGCCGATCACGGCCGCAGGAACTGGACCGTTCCGATCCGGTCGTCGCGAAGGGAGTAGCGCACGAGCACCTCGCCCTCGGACCGCTTGCCCTGATCGGGGTCGATCCTCCACCATCGCTCGAGATCGATCGCGTGCGGCCCAAGCACGAGCCGTTGCGTGACCTCCGCCCCGAAGGTCCAGCGGGTGAAGAGATCGCGATAGCGTTCGCGGAACGCGGCAATCCCGACGAGTCGCTCCTCGAGATCGTCGAGCACCCGCACCTCGGGGTGGTAGCAGTCGCAGAACGCGTCGAGGTCGGCGGCGTTGTAGGCCGCGAGTTGCCGGGCCGCGAGGGATTCGATCTGGGTCATCGAGAGATCGTGGCAGAAGGGCCGGACTCCGACCGCCCGAGGACCCGGGGTGTTCGGCGTTTTGGCGGCGGTGGCCCGGGGGGCGGGGGCGGGCGGGTAGTCTGCGGGCGAGCTTTCGGGAGACTCTGCCACGGAGTCGTCACTGGACGCTTGACGGCATTCAAGCCCGCGGGCAAGATCACCCGAACAAACACCTACCGCCGGATCGGGATCGCCCTCACGACTCCACCCGGCGGATCCGGTTCGCGACGAACCAACCCCCGATCGAGTTTCGACACTCCAAACCCGTCAGGAAGGACCCTGCCATGGCCAGCACCGTCGAAGTCAAGGACGCCGTCAAGGAAACGAAGGGACGTGGTCGCGGCAGCAAGCCCGACGCGGTCTCCGCCGAGGACAAGGGCCGACAGCAGGCGCTTGAGCGAGCCCTCGGACAGATCGAGAAGACCTTCGGCAAGGGCTCGATCATGCGTCTCGACGGCGACGACATTCCGGTGATTCCCGGAGTGCCGACCGGCGCGCTGAGCCTCGATCTCGCGCTCGGAGGCCGCGGGCTTCCGAAGGGCCGGGTCGTCGAGATCTACGGGCCGGAGAGTTCGGGCAAGACCACCCTCGCGCTCACCGCGATCTCCAACTGCCAGCGAGAGGGCGGCGTCGCGGCGTTCATCGACGCCGAGCACGCTCTCGATCCCTCGTGGGCGAAGCGAATCGGGGTGAACCTCGATGAACTGCTCGTCTCGCAGCCCGACACCGGCGAGCAGGCCCTCGAGATCTGCGAACTGCTGGTGCGGTCGAATGCGGTGAACATCATCGTCGTCGACTCGGTGGCGGCCCTCATTCCGCGGGCCGAGATCGAAGGCGAGATGGGCGACAGTCACGTCGGCCTGCAGGCCCGACTCATGAGCCAGGCACTGCGCAAGCTGACTGGCGCCATCGCCAAGAGCGACTGCATCGTGATCTTCATCAACCAGCTGCGCGAGAAGATCGGCGTGATGTTCGGCAGCCCCGAGACCACGACCGGCGGACGGGCGCTGAAGTTCTACGCCTCCATCCGGATCGACATTCGCCGCATCGGGGCGATCAAGGATGGCGAGCGCAACGTGGGCAACCGGGTTCGGGCGAAGGTCGTCAAGAACAAGATCGCGCCGCCGTTCCGCGAGGCCGAGTTCGACATCATGTTCGACGAGGGCATCAGTTCGGTCGGCGACCTGCTCGACCTCGCCGTGGCCGACGACATCGTCACCAAGGCTGGCTCGTGGTTCAGCTACGGCGAGACCCGGGTCGGCCAGGGCCGCGAGAGCGCGAAGGGGTTCCTGCGGGAGAACCCCGAGCTGTGCAAGGAACTCCGCCGGAAGGTGCTCGAGGCGCGGCTCGGTGCGGTCGCGAACGGTCGAGCCGCGGCACCGGCGGAGCCCGCCGACGGCGAGGAGTGATCCCCGCCGCCGGGTGAGACGATCCGCTCCGACACCTCCTCGGCGGCGCCCCGCGCGGCCGGGGAGGTGTTTGTCTTCGCGACTTGCCGAGGTTGGCGAGGGGCGACCGATCGTTCCCTTCGCTACACTTCCGACCCCGCACGCGGATGTGGCGGAATTGGCAGACGCGCAAGATTCAGGTTCTTGTGGGAGTAAAATCCCGTGGAGGTTCGATCCCTCTCATCCGCATGAACCCACCCGCCTCGGCTTCGGCCGGGGCGGTGTTCGTTTGGGAGCGGGCGTTGGAGCGAGGCGCCGCGTCCGGGCCGCGATGGAATCGGGGGGAGATCTTCGTCGCCTCCGTGTTCACGCCGTCGATCGGCGCACTTCGAGCAGGGGCCTCGAGGCGATCACTCGACCGGCTGGCCAGTCGGCGGACTCCTGCGAAACGGCCGATCGAGCCCGAGCGTCCCCGGGGAGAAGGCGAACCAGGCCAGCAGCACCCCGAGCAGCACGCCGATCACGCGGTCTCTCGCCTCGCTCAACTCGTAGATCGGGCCCGGAAGCGCGAGCACGGCCAGGAAGAACGCCAGCCCGATCTGCATGCCCGCGTAGCTGATCCGCTCGCTTCCCGCCGCCACCCAGCCCGCGAGCAGCGAGACGATCGCCACCATGGCGAGAAAGCCCGCGACGTCGTCGAGCTGCGGAACCACCCACACCATCGCGACCAGCGCCAGCAGGCTGCCGAACGCGGCGCCGCCGATGCGCAGGGCGCCCTTTCGGAGCAGGCGTTCTCGCTCCGGCGACGCGATGAAGAGCGTCGTGAACATGCAGGTGTGGATCCCGAACCAGTCGGTCGCGCTGAAGATCACGAAGCCCAGCATGACCGCGAAGGTGCCGCGGACCGCGAAGATCGCCCGGTCGGACGAGGCGGAGACCTGCTCGAACTCCTCCTCCGCGGCTTCCGCCTCGGGAGCGGTGATCCATGGCACCGACGCGATGGACGCCGAGACGCCGCCTCCGATCACGATCGAGGTCGCGGCCTTGAGCAGTTCCGTCGTGACGAGTTCGCCATCCGGCACGAGGCCCGC
>JBMSXH010000390.1:0-2964 GCA_049425445.1 Phycisphaerales bacterium
CGTCACACCGTGAGTGCTCGCTTCGCCCGGCGTCCGATTCACCCCCGGATTCGCCAAGCCCGCTGGTCCGGAGCGAGTCTCGAAGTAGATTCGGGAAGTCCGCGCGCCGTCGCGGCTCGCCGACCTCCTCGAAGCCCATCCCTTCATGACGCACTCCTTCTCCCGCGTGGCACGCTCGCTGGCCGTCCTCCTTGCCTGGCTCTCCACCTCGCTCGCCTCGGCGGCGACCCGCTACGTCGATGCGAACCTCGCGACCGGCGCCAACGACGGCACCTCGTGGGCGGACGCCTACCGGGGGCCACAGGCCCTGGCGACTGCGATGAACGCCGCGGTCGCCGGCGATGAGATCTGGGTCGCAGCCGGCCTCTACACCGCCAGCCCGACCAGCCGCACGGCGTCGCACATCCTCCGCAACGGCGTCACGGTGCTCGGCGGATTCGCCGGCGGCGAGACCTCCGCCGAGGAACGCGACGTGCTCGCCAACGAGTGCACGATGAGCGGCGACCTGCTCGGCAACGACACCGCGTCCAACACGAGCCGCACCGACAACTCCTACCACGTGATCACCGTGCTCACCGGCAGCACGGCGGTGCTCGACGGCTTCACGGTGCGGGCAGGCTACGCCAACAGTTCGACGAGCAATCGCGACCGCGGCGCGGGCATCATCTGCCTCTCGAACCACAGCCCGACCCTCCGCAATTGCCGCTTCATCGACAACCGCTGCACGTTCGGCGGCGGCGCGGGCTACGTGAACGGGAGTGCGCCGAAGTTCCTCTTCTGCGACTTCATCGACAACGTGGGCGGCGCGTACGGCGGCGCCTTCGACTGCGCGGGCGCCGGTGCAGTGACCTTCGAGTCCTGCCGGTTCTTCGGCAACACCGCGGCGCGGGCAGGCGCGCTCGAGTTCTTCGTGAGCCAGCCGCGGGTCACCAACTGCCTCTTCGTCGGCAACGTCTCGACCGGCTCGGGCGGCGGCGGCGCGATCTGGCTCGGCAACGGTTCGAGCGGCACGCTGCGGAACCTGACGGTGGTCGGCAACGCCTCGAACGTGACCGCGGGCGCGATCTACAACACCGGCGGCACGACGACGCTGGCGAACTCGATCGTCTGGGGGAACACCGGGCCCGGCACCGTGCAGCAGGACGGGGTGCGATCGGCCGGCGGCACCACGAGCGTGACGTGGTCGTGCATCCAGGGCGGCGCGGCCGGAAGCACCAACTTCGCGGCCGATCCGCTCTTCGCCGACGAGGCGGACGGCGACTACCGCCTCTCGATCGCGAGCCCCTGCATCGACGCAGGCGCGAACGGCAGCGTGCCGTCGGGTGTCACCACCGATCTCGATGGAAACCCTCGGTTCGTCGACGTCCCGGAGGTTCCCGACACCGGCAGCGGCGCGCCGCCGATCGTCGATCTCGGCGCGTACGAGTTCCAGGTCGAGCCGATTCCGTGCCCGGCGGACCTCGATGGCGATGGCGTCGTCGGGCCGAGTGATCTGGCGATCCTGCTCTCGGCGTGGGGCGAGACCGGCGGGAAGTCCGGTCCGCCGCCGGCGGATCTCGACGGCGACGGTGTCGTCGGCGCGGGTGACCTCGCGATTCTGCTCTCGGCGTGGGGCGCCTGCGGCTGAGCCGCAAGCGCCGCCTGTCACTCGGCGCGATGCGGCACGGTCGGTGACGACAGCCTGTCGCAGCGGCGCGACGATTCCGTTGCGCATTCCGCCGCGAGCGCTTGCGTGACGGCGCTTCGGAAGTATCCTTGTCGAAGCATCAAGAGAGGGCGTACGCCCTCGCCAACCTGCCTGCCCGGGCAAGGTGGCGTCCGAGGAAAGGTTCCTCGGGGATGCGGCCGGAAGGCAACGAAGCGGGCTCGCTTCGTTTTTGCCTCGGGTTGGCTCAGGCGTCGCCGCGGCGATCGCTTCGCGCCGATCCGCTCCACCGGCAACCGTCGGGCGAGCGTGGAGGTTGCCATGGGCAACAACGAAGAGTCGTGGTCGGAGGGGCGTCGTGTCGCCCGGAGCGTTCGACGCGGGATCGAACCGATGTGGGATCCCTCGAAGGCGGTCGCGTGCGCGTTCGAGTGGTGTCGGGATGGCCAACTCGAGCCGCTGCTCGAACAGGTGCAGTCGGAGCAGGGGACCGCGTCCGTGTGGGCGTTTGGCTTGGCGTGCCTCGACCCGCTGCGGGGCTTGCACCATCTGCTCCCGAAGCTCATCGACGAGGCCTCGCACGGCTTCACGGATCCAGCACGGCGGCGACGGGTTCGCCGTTCGTTCGCCGGGGCGGCTGGCGGTGCCAGCGCCATCGGACTGAAGCACGGTCTGCCGGACGCCGCGGCGTTCCTCGCGGGATTCCATCTGTTCGAGGAGCGTCCGCTTCGAGCCGTGGCCAAGGCGTGCTCCTACGCACGGCTCGCGACCGCCTTTCTCGAGCGATCGCGGGTGCTTGAAGCCTTCCCGAGCCGCTGTTTGGTAGGCAAGCACTCGCCGCCGGGCACCGACGCGCGACGGCTTCAGGCCGAAGCACTGTCGCGACTGATCTCGATCGACGCTCGCACCGCCGAGCACCTGCTTGATCGTGTGAACCGGATCGGCGGCGAGCGGACGCGCCTCGTCATCGGACACCTCGCCGAGGTCGAGGCCGAGGCGATCGCGTGGCTCGGTCAGACGACGAGGCTCGAGGCGATGCTCGAGCAGGAAGGGGGCCTCCAGTGAGTTCGATCTGGGATCCACCCGACTCGCCGGAGGAGATCGCCCGGCAGGCTCGCGAAGCCGAGGAAGCGAAGCGGGCCGCCTACGTCGCAAGGATGCGAGCGCTCTACGCGAAGGCGCTCGGGTGCTCGATGGTGTCGCCAGAGGATGCTGGTTCCGCTGCGGAGTCGAAGGGCGCGGGCCACGTCACGCGGTGAGTGCTCGCTTCGCTCGGCGGGCGGTTGCTTGGACGGAATGGACCCCATGGACGGGATGGA
>JBMSXH010000391.1:0-2958 GCA_049425445.1 Phycisphaerales bacterium
GGATGCAACAGGCCTTCATCGTGCTGGCGGCGACGCTGCTCGCGGCGGTCGCGGCCCGGGCGCTCTCGGTCGTGCGGTCCGGACCGACGCGCACCGCCGAAGGCCTCGACTGACGCGATCGTCAGGACGGCTTCGCGGACCGCGCGATCGAACGCGCCGCGAGGAGCATGTCGAGGCCAAGCCCCACGAGCACGCCGCCGAGGGTCGAGATCGCGGCGACGGCGAGGATCCGCGAGAGACGGCCGGAGGCTCGTGCTTCGCGCACCTCGGAGATCACCGCGCCCGGCTCCGCCGAGGCCCGGGATCCGGCGAGCTTGGCGTAGTCGGCGGCCGCGCCTGCGGACTCCACGAACTCCGCATTCGTCGATCGAAGCGATTCGAGCTGCGCCTCGAAGGCGGCGATCTCGACGTCGATCCGCTCGACCTCCGCGGCGAGCCGCGTCGCAAGCGCCGCATCGAGGCCTGCGGCGACAGCGACCAGTCTCTTGTCGAGCGCCGCGATCACCCACCACTCGTCGTCCGGCGCGAACGGCTGCGTCAGACGGACGATGCCGCCAGCCTCCTCGACGCCGAACGCGGCGGCTTCGTTGGGCAGGCAACCCACCGCCGGCGCGATGACGAGCCGCACCTCGGCGGCGATCTCCGCGGCGGAGGCGACCGGACTCCGATTGATGCGTGGAATCCGAACGAGCGCTTCGCGGGCGCTTTCGCGCTGCAGAGCCCAAGGCAGCAGGGCCGCGAGCATCAGGGTGGCGGCGAGGATCACCAGCCAACGGCGGCGCCAGAGGATCACCGCCACGCCAAGTCCGATCTGGTCGTTCGGGGACATGGATCGACTCTACCGCGCCGCCCCGACTCCCCTCGCCAACCGGATCGCGAAGGCCAGGCTTGCCGAGTGGAGGATCGACAGCGAGATCGCCAGGCCGATCACGGCTCCCAGCCCGCCACCCGCCGTCGCGCCGATCGTCGAGGCGATCATCACCGAGGCCATGAGACTCGCCTTCCAGATGAGATCGAAGCCGTAGCGACCGGCCACGAGGCGGATCGAACTCAGCGGCGCATCGAGCAGTCGGATCGCCGCGGCGATCGCAAGGACCTGCGCGAAGGCGCCCGCCTCGGCCCATTTCGCGCCGAGCACCCAGTCGACCAGTGCCGGACCGGCCGGCGTGGCGAGCAGCAGGACCGGCACCGCGCACGCCGCGAGCAGCAGCAGCGCCTTTCGATAGAGCGACCAGCACTCGCCCGCCGCGCGATATCGCCGCGCCGCTTCGGGAAAGAACGCCTGCGCGAGCGCCCCGCTCACGAACTGCACCGGTTGAAAGAGGATCCGCTGCGCCATGAGGAACGAGCCCGCCGCGGCCGGGCCCACGATGGCCTCGATCGCATAGACCGGCCCCTGGGTCGCGATGGTCAAGGCCGCGTGTCCAGGGAGCAGCATGATCGGACACTGTCGATTCCGCCTCGCGACGAGGCGAAGCTCGCGGAGCGAGACCGGCCGAAGCCCGATGCGTCGCGCCAGGGCCGCGGCCTGCAGCAGCATGCTCGCGGCGGTTCCCGTGGCCGCGCCAATCAGCAGCGCCGCGGGCGTCGGACCCTGGAGCACTCCGATCGCCAGCGCGAGTCCGAGGCTTCCGACCGACCGGACGATCAGCGCAACCGCCGGTGCCGTGAAGCGGCCTTCCCGCTGCAGCGCGACGCGGAACACGTCGTCGAGGGCGACCATGGGCAGCCAGAACAGCACGATCCATGGTGTGCCGATCCACTCCCGCAACGGCTGCGGAGCCCAACCGGGCGAGGTGGCAGCGGCCACGATCCCGACCATCGCCGCCATCGCCGCACACAGCACGACGAGCGAACGGCGCTCTCGCCCGCTTCGCGAGGTGGGGATCGCCATCTCGAATCGGGCCGTCGAGCAGGCGGCGGCGACGAGCACCACCGCGGCGAAGGCGCCGAAGAGCCCCAGTTCCGCAGGATCGAAGATGCGGGAGATCGGATAGAGCATCGCCAGTTGGCCGCCCTGGGCGAGGGCGAGGGCGACGCTCGTCGCGCCAACGTTTCGGCGAAACGGCGAACCGCCCGATCGGAACCCGCCGGGGCTCACGATGGCATCCGCCGTGCGGCTAACGCGATCGACTCGAGCATTCGCTCGGCCAGGACGCGATGGTCATGGCGGCTCGAGACGAACCGGCGTCCGCGGCTCCCCATCGCGTCGAGGGCCTCCGGCGCCATCGCGGACATGTTCTCGATCGCGGCGGCGATCGCCGCGACATTACCCGCCGGGGTAGTGATGCCGCAGCCGGCGTCCGCGACGGGATCGTTGGCGGAGGTGTAGTTCGCGAGGATCGGCCGACCGCAGAGCATCCCGTCGTAGAGCTTGTTCATGCTGATGCCGTAGCGCTCGAAGAGCGGATGGGCATTGAGTCCCACGAAGATCGCCCCGCACCGCGAGAGCAGATGCAGGGCGTCGCCCCGCTTCAGGCGGCCGGTGAACCGCGCGTCGGCTCCGAGCTCGGCCGCGAGGCGTTCGAGACGTTCGCGCGACGGTCCGTCGCCCATGACCAGCAGTCGCGACTTCGCCTCGACCGATGCGCGAAGCAGCGGCTCGATCGAATAGGAGTCGGTCAGCGATCCCGCAAAGCCGATCGAGAAGCCGCTCGAGATCCAGTCGGCAGGGGCTTCGAGGTTGGGCGGAGGAGAACTCGATGGCTCCGGCGCGTCGCCGGGATCGAATGGGTGGCGCGCCGCTTGTCACGACGGGCACGGGAAGTCTTGCGCTTGGGAACTGCCAACGTGGCTCCTGGTAGGGACCGGGTCCGGAACGACGCGGGAGGTTAGCGCCTCACGAGTGGCGCGGGCAAGCCCACCGGCGTGCGGGCCCTACGGGGTGTCCCCATCGGGCTCCCCGCGGCGCTCACGCAGCTCGGCGCGTTGGGCCGGATGTTGCACGAACTTCAGAGA
>JBMSXH010000392.1:0-2953 GCA_049425445.1 Phycisphaerales bacterium
CACCGCCGCGGTGCGCGAAGCCGTCGCGTGTCCGGTGGGCGTGCAGGTGCTCGCGGGCGCCAATCTCGAGGCGCTGGCGATCTGCGTCGCGACCGGCGCGACCTTTCTTCGCGCCGAAGGCTTCGCCTACGCCGCGGTCGCCGACGAAGGCCTCTTCGACGAGGCCGACGCGGCGAGGCTGCTGCGACGCCGACGCGAACTGGGCGCGACCGGGGTCGCGATCCTCGCCGACATCCGCAAGAAGCACTCGAGCCACGCCGTCACCGCCGACCTCTCGCTCGGCGATCTCGCGGAGGGATGCGCCTTCTGCGGAGCCGACGCGGTCGTGGTGACCGGTTCCGCCACCGGGCATCCGACCTCCGCCGAGGATCTTGCCGCCGCCCGGCGAGGCGGGCCCCTGCCGGTCGTGGTCGGATCGGGCGCCGATGCCGCGAGCGTCCGCACCCTGCTCGAACAGGCCGATGCGATCGTCGTCGGCAGTTCGATCAAGCATGACGGGCACTGGGCCAAGCCGATCGATCCGCTCCGGGCGAGGGCCTTCGTCGAGGCCGCGCGCGGCCGCTGAGCATCGCACGACCGGCGCGGCCGCCGCCGAGCTTCCGGACGAGTCTCGCAACCGAGTCGCTCGAGACCCCGCGACCTTCCGGATGCGCGACGCGCCGATCCCGCGGGTCCCCCACCGATACACTCACGCCCATGCAGGTCTGGATGAACGGCTCGCTCGTCCCCGCCGATCAGGCGAGGATCAGCGTCTTCGATCGCGGCGTCCTCTTCGGCGAGGGCGTCTACGAATCGGTGCGGATCTGCGCTGGCCGTGCGCCGTTCCTCTCCCGCCATCAGGCGAGGCTCGGGCGGAGCCTCGCGGCGATCGGTCTCGACGCCGACCTCGCGGAGCAATTGCCGCTTGCCGTCGCCGCGATCCTCGAGCGCGACGGCCTGTCCGAGGGCAACATCTATCTCCAGGCGACCCGCGGGGGCACGGTCGGAGAGCGTCGGCACGTGGCCGCCGGCGAGACGACGCCGACCATCTTCGCCTTCGCCTCCGCGGCGCCGCCTCTCGGCGAAGCGCCGGCGGCGATCCGCGCCGTCACCCGGCCCGACGATCGATGGCATCGGTGCGGCATCAAGAGCACGAACCTGCTCGGCAACGTGCTCGCCCTTGCGGCCGCGGCCGACGACGACGCCGAGGAGGCGATCCTCCTTCGCGACGGCCTCGTCTCCGAAGGCGCGTACACGAACGTCTTCGTCCGCCTCGGCGACCGACTGGCCACGCCGCCGATCGACGACACGCCTTCGATCCTCGGCGGCGTGACCCGCGACGTCCTGATCGATCGCCTTCGCGCCGACGGACGCATCCGCGTGGTCGAGGAACCGATCGTGGAGTCCCTGATCCGCGAGGCCGAGGAGATCCTCGTCACCTCGAGCCGGCGCATGGTCTCCGCGGTGACGACGCTCGATGGCCGGCCGGTCGGCGATGGTCGCCTCGGTCCCTTCGCCCGCCTCTGCTTCGATCTCCTGCGCCGCGCGATCACGGGCACGCCGGCCGTTCCTCCTTCGCCCGTCGGAACCTCCGCATGAGCCTTCGCCTGATCGCCGTCGAGACCGGCAACACCCGCACCCGCCTCGGACGATTCGAGGGCGACGTGCTCGAGGAGACCGTCACGCTTTCGAACGATCGGCTCGAAGAGCTCGCCGACCGCGTCGCGGGCTGGTGGGAGGAGATCGCCCGGGGCGAGGACGATCGCGCCATCGTCGCATCGACCGTCAACGAGTCGTTCGCCGCGACGCTCCGCAGCGCGATCGAGGATCGCACCGGTGCGGAGGTCTTCCGCATCGGCGAGGACCTCTCCGTGCCGATCGGCGAGTCGCTCGATCCGGAGACGCTCACCGGCCAGGATCGCCTGCTCGCGGCCGCCGCCGCGTGGGACACGCTCAAGCAGGCTTGCATCGTGATCGACGCGGGCACCGCGGTGACCGTCGACTTCGTCGACGGAGAAGGCACCTTTCACGGCGGCGCCATCGCGCCCGGCGCCCGCATGCAGCTCAAGGCGCTGCACGAACACACCGCCGCCTTGCCGAGCCTCGAGTTCGTCAAGCCCGACGAGGCCGAGGTCTTCGGGCGAAACACCGCGCAGGCGATGCTGCACGGGGTCTACGACGGCATCCGCGGGCTCGTCTGGCGACTCGTCGAGCGCTACTCCGAGCGATACGGCGCCTTCCCGATGGTGATCGCGACCGGCGGCGATGCGGAGACGCTCTTCGGCGACGACGAACTCGTGAACCGCATCGTCCCGGACCTGACGCTCCGCGGCATCGCGGTCGCCGCCCGGTACGCCCTGACCGAGGACGATGGCGGCGGCCTGCGGCGCGATGGCGGGTCCTGACTCGACGTCGCATTCTCCAGTGCGGGCCGGCCTGCTGACCGCCAAGGCTCCGGGCGCGATCGCGGTGATCGCCATGCAGGGCGATCCGGCCTCGCTCGCGTCGGCGCTGCGATCGCTCTGCGGTGTCGCCCAGGCGCCACCGCCGATCGGCGCCGTCGCGCTGCGCTCCCTCGCCGGCGTCGATGAAGGACTGCTGGTGCGGCTTCGCGAGGACCTTGCCTGGATCATGCCCCACGGTGGCGTTCGGATCGTCGAACGCCTCGCCGAGGCGCTCCAAGCCCTCGGCGTCGCGTGGATCGCATCCTTCGACGAGTCGCGCAACCTCTATCCCGAAGCCGCCGACCCGATCGAGGCGGAGGTGCTCTCGATCCTCGCCGAGGCTGCGAGTCCGCTCGCGATTCCCCTGCTCCTCGATCAGCCGCGCCGGTGGCGGGCGCATGAAGCGCTCGGCGACGCGGCTGGCGCGTTCACCGAGGCCGATCGCGATCGATGGCGACGACTCGATCGCCTGATCGATCCTCCGAAGGTCTG
Organism: Phycisphaerales bacterium; assembly: GCA_049425445.1. Classification (GTDB taxonomy): domain Bacteria; phylum Planctomycetota; class Phycisphaerae; order Phycisphaerales; family SM1A02; genus VGXO01. The sequence continues at coordinate 2,916 of JBMSXH010000392.1, forward strand.
CGTGGTCGGTCCGCCCAACGCCGGCAAGAGCACTCTGG
>JBMSXH010000393.1:0-2942 GCA_049425445.1 Phycisphaerales bacterium
CCGTGCTCACCAACCTGATCACGCTGACCCCGGGCACGCTGAGCCTCGACGTCTCCGCGGATCAACGCACCCTCTACGTCCACGTGATGGATGTCGCGGATCCCGACGCGGTGCGGCGCGAGATCAAGGACGGGTTCGAGCGCAAGGTCCTCAAGGCCCTGAGGAGCGCGCCATGACGGACCCGTCGACGCCGATCGCCGCCCCGAGCGGTGCGGAGCTCTTCCTCGACGGATCGCTTCTCGCTGCGGGCATCATGCTCGGCGTGGCGATCCTGCTCGTCGTGGTCCGACTGCTTCGAGGACCATCGCTACCGGATCGGGTGATCGCGCTCGATCTGCTCGGCACGATCGCGGCGGGCGCGGTCGGCATCCTCGCGATCGAGCGGGACGAGCCGGTGATCCTCTACGTCGCGATCCTGCTGGCGCTGCTGCTCTTCGTCGGCACGGTCGCGTTCGGCTTCTATCTCGAACGGGGCGGCTCCGCCGCGAAGGCGAGCGACTCCGGGAGGACGAATCCATGAGCGAACTCGCCCCCATCGCGACGGGCGTGCTCATGCTGCTCGGCGGCGTGTTCTGCCTGCTCGGAGCAGTGGGGCTGCTGCGGATGCCCGACGTGTACACCCGCCTTCAGGCCGCCACCAAGACCGGCACCCTCGGCGTGGGCTGCCTGATGCTCGGCATCGCGATCCACTTCGGTGAACTCGGAGTCTCGGTGCGGGCGCTGCTCGTCGTCGCCTTTCTCTTCCTCACCGCCCCGGTCGCGGGGCATGTGATCGCCCGTGCGGCGTATCTCGTGCGAACGCCGATCTGGACTCGAACCGCGATCGACGAGTGGGCCGACTCGGAATCCTCCGCGGCGGGCGATCGGCCTTCGCGCGGATCCTGAGCATCGCGCGCGGGTGAGACGCCTCGAGTCGATCGACCGGGTCACATGCCCCAGTTCGAGAGCTGGATCGCCAGGTCGGCGCCGCCGACGACGCAGTCGCCGTCGAGATCGGCCGGGCACTTCGCGCAGTCGCCGCACGCACCCCACGCCGAGAGCAGGATCGCAAGGTCGGCGCCGGTCACGAGGCCGTCTCCATCGAGATCGCCGGGTGTCTGCTGCGGCGACGCCCGCATCACGAAGATGCCCGTACCCCAACTCGCGGCGGAGTTCCCCAGCGGGGCGACCGACGCGTTGAACGCAAGATCGCCGCGGGCGTTGATCCGCGGATTGCCGCCGAAGACCGGTGCCGAGTCTGGGCGCGAGATCTGTCCAGGTCCAAGGTCGGTGGGAAGCGCGGATCGATCACCGATCGCACGGACGAGCGTCGTCCCATCGCCCACGAAGATCGCACGGAGGCCGTTGGCGTCGCGTCCGCGGAAGGCGACGAGCCCGGAGGCGTTGGCACTCGGATTGAAGAACTCGATCTCGGTGACCACGCCGTTGCCGACCCGAGCGATCTCGATCGTCTCGATGCCGTCCGAGAGAAACACGCCGCGACCTCCTCCAACGAGCGAGGCGATGAACGCGACCGCGCCGGCATCGGTGAGCGCGACGCCGTTGTCGAAGCCCGAGTAGGGCGAGCCCGCGCTCGCGGAGGCGTCGGCGGCGACGAGGATCGACGGCGCAGCCGCGCTGAAGATCCGGATCTCGTTGCCGCCCGCCGCCCGCTGCGCCTTGCTCGCGATGCGGCCCTGTCCGTCGAGGCTCGGCGTGAACAGGAAGGTGAAGGGGCTTCCGGGCACCACGTTCGGCGTGCCGGCGAGCACGTGCTGATCGCCGTTCACGAAGACGACGTGCGCCTGTCCGGACGAAAGCCCTGCGCGGAAGCCGATCATGCCCGCGTCGTTGATCTGAGGCGAACCGAAGTTCTGCACCCCGAGCGGACCACCCGGCGGTACCGCGACCGAGACCTGACCAGACTTTGGATCGAAGCGATGCAGGCCGTCCGAGGCGAAGAGGTCGTACTGGTCGAAGACCACCTGGCCAAGGGCGTTGATGCCCGGATCGGTGATGACGGGGTCGGCGCTTGGAGCCTGATGCACGACCCCGCCCTGCCCGTCCGCGCCCGCCCACAGCCCTGCGACGCCGGTGGTGCCGACGGTGATGAGGCGAAACGCGACCTGGCCATCGGCGCCGATCGCAGGCGTGCCGCTCGTGAAGGCGGTGCCGAACGGCAGATTGAACGGCGACGGTCCGCCGGAACGCGCCTGGATCTGCGGGGGCGACCACTCGGGAACCTGCGCGATGCTCGCGACCGAGCCAACCCCCGCCAGCATCGCGGCCCCGACGCCGATCCGCCACGGAACGCCCAAGAGGCCGAATCGGCTGCGCTCGAGATCTCCACACGCCATCGTCTTCTCCTTCGTCCTGCTCGGGGAGCACCGTGCTCGACGCCGCCCACGGCGAGATCGCGGTCGATCCGGGCAGCCGACGGAGCCCCTCCCCCACCTGATTCAGCCTAGCGGCCACACACGATCGGAAGAAGCGTGATCCATCGTCGGCTTCGCACAAGTCGAACCGGATCGACCGGGGTGCCCTACGCTCTCCGTCATGAAGCTCGAGATCCTCTCCCTCTGCAAGGCCGCCGTCGTCGAACACCACGCCCTCAGCATCCTGTCGGCGATGGATCGACTGCATGCGACCAAGGTGCCCTGCGTCCTTCCCCGCTGCTCGGTGGCGGTTCGCCTTCGCTTCGATCGCATCGAGGCGGGGCACCACGAACTCAAGCTTCAGGTGGTCGACGCCGACGGGCGAGGCGTCATGAATCCGCTGCAGGCGAAGCTCGGGGTCGCGTTCGGCGAGAAGGACCGCACCGCGGCGATCTCGCTCGTCATCGACATCAACGGTCTCTCGCTGCCGTCCTTCGGCGAGTACTCGATCGACCTTGCCGTCGACTCCCATCACGTGGGGTCGATTCCGTTCCAGCTGCTCGAGCAGAAGCCGTCCTGAAGCCTCCG
>JBMSXH010000394.1:0-2938 GCA_049425445.1 Phycisphaerales bacterium
GACCGGCCATTCCGGACCTTGAGCATGCCCGCACCCGCGGCGAGATCCACCGGGAACTCTCCGGAACCTCACCCAAAGGGCGACATTCGTTCGCCCGCCGAGCCGAGGCTGCCCCTTGTGGCAGGCCGATCCCTCCGTATACTGCCCGATTCCGCCAAACCCGGCGGGCCGATGGTGCCCGCGGGTGAGCCGTGGCGAGAGGAACGAGCCGTGTACGCGATCATCGAAGACAGCGGTAGCCAGATCAAGGTCTCCAAGGGCGACGTGGTCGATCTCGATCTCCGGGATCTCGAGGACGGCGCGAAGGAGATCGTCTTCGATCGCGTGCTCGCGATCGGCGGCGGCGATGGCCCCGCGACGATCGGCAAGCCCTACGTGGCCGGTGCCAGCGTGACGGGCGAGATCCTCGGCGAACTCCTCGGCGACAAGATCGTCAACACCAAGTACAAGCGACGGAAGGGGTATCGCCGCAAGCTTGGTCACCGCCAGCCGTACCTTCGGGTTCGGATCGGCGAGATCAAGGGCTGATCGCGGATCGTCGATCCGCCTGCGGCAAGGGTGCCTGGCCCGAGGGGATTCGATGCGACGAAGCGGGGGACGATTGCTGAGTCGGCGGGTGGCACTGTGCCGGCTGGGCTGTTTGGCGATCACGCCGATGCTTGCCGCGGAGAGGACCACCCCGTGGGGGGCGACCGTGGTTCCGAAGACGATCTTCTGGGAGGGCCGGGGCAAGTCGCGGGCGATGTTCAACATCGCTGCAGACGTGTTCTGGCAGGGGCGTGCGACCACCAATCCGCTGGTGAACATTCGCGGCAACGTCGTCTGGAAGGGACGAAGCGTGCTTTCGCCGATCCTCTCGGTGGACCAGCGAGGCGTCGCGTGGCTCGGCACGGGCCGTTCGAAGCCGCTGTTCTCCAAGGACGCCAACGGAGTGTTCTGGGAAGGAACCGGACGCACCGTTCCCCTCGCGAGTCTCGATGGGCGGACGGTCTGGCAGGGCCGAGGAAGACAACAGGCGCTCGCCAACTGGGAGGGGGATCGGTTCGGCGACGCCGCGCTCTTCGCCGCGATCTGGTTGCTCCTCGATCCGTCACGATGCGAAACCTGAGAAACCCGCTGATTCAGCGAGAATCCGGGCCTACCATGCCCTCGCTGGACAGGCGATCGCGTCCGGGCTTCCGCCCGGCCGAGGAAAGTCCGAACACGAGAGGACAACGGTGGTGGGCAACACCCACCGGCCCGCTGCGGGTCAGGGAAAGTGCCACAGAGAACAGACCGCCTGCGTCTCCTTTCCGAAGGGGCGTCGGCAAGGGTGAAACGGTGCGGTAAGAGCGCACCGCCCGACCGGCGACGGTCGGGGCACGGCAAACCCCACCGCGTGCAAGCGCAAGCAGCCCATGGAGTTCGGCTTCGGCCGGCCTCCTCACCGCGGTCCGCGGGACAAGGGCGGGTCGCGTGCTGGAGGGCGTCGGCAACGGCGTCCCGAGAGAAATGGTCGCCACGGATCGGGACATCCGCTCCGCACAGGATTCGGCTTACGTCCAGCAGCAGTCGTCGCCGCCTCTGCCTCGCGGCAGGGGCGGCGTTCGTTCTGCCCAAGATGTTGGGGCACACGGGCTCCCGGGCCCCATGATGTTGTGCCGGGAAAGTTGCCGGTTTCTTCTTGTAATCGGCCTTGCCGTGACCAGAATGCCTCCTTCACCACGGGTCAGGACGGTCCACCCGGCAACGCGTCCGCAGCTCCGGACGCCATTTCGAAGGAGTCGAGATGTCCTTGGGATCGAAGATGACGAGCCTGCAGGCGTACAACATGCTCATCTACCGCCGGGCCCTCCATCCCGAGTTCTTCGGGATCGACGGTCGACGGCGGCTGGTCCACGGCGACTTCGAGTTCGAGGCCTGGATCTTCCGTGGCGGTCACGCCCTCCGAATGCAGCACGAGGGCAACTGCGTCTGCGAACTCGTCACCGATCAACTCGAGCATCTGCCCGAGAAGGGGCTCGCCACCACGTTGCCGTGCGCGGGCGAGCGCGACCATGAGGAGCGGATCGGCGAAGACGTGACCTTCATGACGTCGATCCAGACCGAGACGCTGTCGGATCATCTCTACGTCGGCACGTATCGGGAGCTGCTCGACCACGCCCGCTCCGCCAACTCGCTGCTGGTGCAGTGGAACGACGAGCAGGGGAAGGGCAACCTTTCGATCCTCGACATGCAGCGCTTCCGCGACGAGGTCCACATGCAGGGCTATCACATGCGGAGCGATTGCGGTCTCGTGCTTCGCACCCAGTCGATGTTCCAACTCGCGGCCGATCCCGTCGCGGGCGTGTGACGCGTCGCGCGAACTTCGAGTCCGATCGCCGGTGAGCGATCGGCACCGTCACTCCTTCAGGACGAGTTCATCGAATGCCGGCGTTCGTCTCGGTCGTCTCGATCGGGGAAGCGTCGGCGACGATCGCCGAGGTGGCTCCCTCGTTTCCGTTCGCGGGCGAGGCGGCCGGGCTCGGCACCGCCCTGTGCTGGGTCGGAACAAGTTTCTGCTTCGCGGCGGCGTCTCGGCGTCTTGGCGCCGGAACCGTCAATCTGGTGCGGAGCATTCTTGCGCTCGGCCCGCTGCTCGCGCTCAATCTCCTGCTCCTTGGGCAAGGCTGGCCCGAAGCGCCCTGGCAGGCACTCGGATGGCTGGCGCTGAGCGGTGTGGTCGGGCTGGCGTTCGGCGATCAGTTCCTCTTCGCCGCGCTTGTCGACATCGGACCTCGCCTTTCGGTGCTGCTGATGACGCTCGCGCCGGTCTTTGCCGCGATCGCGGGCCTGATCATGCTCGGCGAGAAGATCGCCGGCACCGCGCTGCTGGGCATGGTCGTCACCCTCGGCGGAATCGCATGGGTCGTCGCGGAGCGTCCGGCCCCGGGTGATGCACGGGCCTCCTCGCTGCCGC
>JBMSXH010000395.1:0-2937 GCA_049425445.1 Phycisphaerales bacterium
ATCCAATTGAGCTACACTCGCGGAGGGGCGGGAGTATAGCGATGCCGAACCCGTTCGCCAGTCGAGGCGCGCGGGTGTTCGCGACCGAATTGCCGCGAAAAACGGGAGATCAGGAGCCGAGGCGACTCGGCGACGCTGCCTCGTCGATGGTCGCCGTCGAGGCGACGCCGGATGCGGCCTCCGCAGCCTTGATCGCAGTCGGGCCGGCCACCGACGATGCGTCGGACAGCGACGAGAGGGTCAGCGGCAGAAGGAAGATGCCGAACCCGGCGACGACCGCGGTGGCGATCGGCCATCGGCTCGGGACCGACTCGATGGAGTCGGCTCGCGGGCCCGCGGGCGCGATGGTTGGAAGCCCGGCCAGCCGAAGGTAGTACCAGACGCTCACCGCGCTGTTGAGGGCCATGATCACCACGAGCGGCACCTGTCCGGCGCTCAGGCCGCTGACGAAGAGGTCGAGCTTGCCCCAGAAGCCGAGCAGCGGCGGCAGCCCGATGAGCGAGCCCGCGCCGATCGCGAGCATCGCGGAGGCCCACGGGTGACGGATGCGCAAGCCGGCAAGATCGTCGAAGGAGTCGATCTCGGCCCCGCGACGCTCGATCGACGCCATGGCGCCGAAGACCGCGATGTTGGTGAGCCCGTAGACGAGCATATAGAGCAGGACCGCGTCGTAGCCGCCGAACTGCGGGCCGGCGACGATGCCGACCAGCATGTAGCCCGAGTGCGAGATCGAGCTGTAGGCCATCATGCGCTTCACGGATCGCTGCAGCAGCGCGCCGACGTTGCCGAGCGTCATCGTGAGCGCGGCGATCATCCAGAGCACCGCCTCGATCCGGGGCGGCAGGGCCGGTGCCTCGACCGACGCGGACCACCCGAAGGCCGCGAGCAGGCTCATCAGGGCGAAGAAGCCCGTCGCCTTGGGCACGAAGGAGAGGAAGTTGGTGGTGGGGATCGACGCGCCTTCGTAGACGTCGGGGGCGTAGAAGTGCATCGGCACCGCGGTGATCTTGAAGCAGAGACCGACGATCACGAGCACCATCGCGAGCAGGCCGATCGAGGTGCCCGCGGCGCCCTCGAGCATGGCGGAGGCGATGCCCGCGAGTTCGAGCGTTCCGCACGCGCCGTAGAGCATGGCGAAGCCGTAGAGCATCACCGCGGTCGACATCGCGCCGAGGAAGAAGTACTTGACCGCGGCCTCCTGGGCCCGGCGATCGCCGCGGCTCGTCGCGACCATGATGTAGGTCGGCAGGGACGAGAGCTCGATCGCCAGGAACAGCCAGATGAGGTCGCTCGCGACGGTGACGAGCATCGCCCCCGCGAGGCTGAAGAGCATGAAGGCGTGGAACTCGCCGCCGATCACGCGGATCGGATCGAACGGGGCGAGGCCCTTCGCGAACGCGCCTTCGAGACGCCGATCGACCGAGCCGATCGAGACCGCCACGAGGCCGACGCCGATCACCGCGATCAGGCTCCGCCCGTAGAGGCCGAGCATCGGGATCGGAAGCCCCGCCGCGGCGGCACGCTCGGGCGTGTGGACGATCGCGATCGCGACGACGGCGGCGACCAGCGTCGCGATCGAGACGAACGGCACTGCCGCCCGGAGGACGACGGCCCGGGAGAGTCCGAGCACGCTGACGAGCACCGCGCCCGTGAGCATGAGGATCTCGGGGACGACGAGCATCAGCCGTTCGGCGGTTGGCATCATCGCGACGGATCCTCGACGAGCACCAGGGAGGTCGCGGGGGTGAAGGCGTCGGAGCGGAGCTCGGCCTCGAGTTCGGCGTCGACGGCGATCACCTTCTCGACCGCGGAGGGATAGCCCGAGAGGACCGAGCGGACCGCGGGGTCGATCGACTCGAGGATCGGTCGCGGATAGAGACCGATGAAGATGCAGAGCGCCGCGAGCGGAAGCAGGATGCCGATCTCGCGGGCGTTGAGGTCCTTCGGCAGAGGGCTGTGGCCGTGCGAGTCGTGATGCGCCGGAAGCCGCAGCTCGCCCCAGACCATCTTGCCCACCATCCGAAGCATGTACATCGCGCCGAGGATCAGTCCGACGATCGCGATGATCGCGTACCACGGGCCGAGCAGTCCCGGATAGCCCGCGATCGCGTCGTGCTCGGCGGTGAAGCAGCCCCACAGGCAGAGCACCTCGCCGACGAAGCCGTTCAGCCCGGGCAGGCCGATGCTCGACATCGTGAAGAACACCATGAAGACCGACCAGATCGGCATGTGGGTGGCGAGCCCGCCGAGCTGGTCCATGTCCTTGGTGTGGTGACGCTCGTAGACCATGCCGATCAGGAGGAAGAGCGCGCCGGTCGAGAGGCCGTGGTTCACGAAGTAGAGGACCGAGCCCTGCAGGCCGATCGGATTGAGCGCGAACATGCCGAGCATCAGCATGCCCATGTGGCTCACCGAGCTGTAGGCCACCAGCTTCTTCACGTCCTTCTGCACCCAACAGATCATCGCGGCGACCACGATGCCGAGGATCGCGAGGATGGCGAAGAAGTTGCAGAGCTCCGCACCGCCGAGCGGCGCCATGGGAAGTCCGATGCGGAACGCGCCGTAGGTGCCGAGCTTGAGCAGGGCGCCCGCGAGGATCACGCTGCCGGCGGTCGGCGCCTGATCGTGGGCGAGCGGAAGCCAGCTGTGCACCGGGAAGAACGGCGTCTTCACCGCGAACGCCGCCATGAGCGCCGCGAACACCCAGAACTGCTCGGTCGCGGAGAGGTGGGTCGAGGCGTACTCGACGAGGTCCGGGATCCGGAACGACCACTCGCCGAGCCACTCGGCGCGGCGGCTCGCGACGTACACGATGCCCGCGAGCATCAGCACCGACGCGAGGAAGGTGAAGATGAAGAACTTGATCGCCGCGGGACGACGGTCCGGTCCTCCCCAGATCGAGATCAGGAAGAACATCGGCACGAGCGTGAACTCGTA
>JBMSXH010000396.1:0-2932 GCA_049425445.1 Phycisphaerales bacterium
CCTTGACGATGCCGCGCTCGATGCGGCCGGTGGCGACGGTGCCGCGGCCCTTGATCGAGAAGACGTCCTCGATCGACATGAGGAAGGGCTTCTCGTTCTCGCGGGCGGGCTCGGGGATGAACGTGTCGAGGGCGTCCATCAGTTCGCCGATGCACTTGGTCGCCTCGGGATCCGAGGGGCTCTGCAGCGCCGGGAACGCCGCACCGCGGATGATCGGGGTGTCGTCGCCGGGGAAGTCGTACTTGTTGAGGAGCTCGCGGACCTCCATCTCGATCAGGTCGAGGAGCTCCGGATCGTCGACGAGGTCGACCTTGTTGAGGAAGACCACGATGTACTGCAGGCCCACCTGACGGGCGAGCAGGATGTGCTCGCGGGTCTGCGGCATCGGGCCGTCGGCGGCCGAGACCACGAGGATCGCGCCGTCCATCTGGGCGGCGCCGGTGATCATGTTCTTGACGTAGTCGGCGTGGCCGGGGCAGTCGACGTGGGCGTAGTGGCGCTTCTCGCTCTCGTACTCCACGTGGCTGGTGGCGATGGTGAGGATCTTGGTGGGGTCGCGACGGCCTTCGCTCTCGGAGGCCTTGGCGACCTGGTCGTACGAGATCGGCGCCGCGAGGCCCTTGGCGGCCTGGACGGCGGTGAGCGCCGCGGTGAGCGTGGTCTTGCCGTGGTCGACGTGACCGATCGTGCCCACGTTCACGTGCGGCTTGGTGCGCTTGAACTCTGCCTTGGCCATGACGACGATTCTCCGAAAGGGCCCGAGTCGGTGCGTGTCGACGCTCCGCAGGCCGTGCCTTGTGTGCCGCGCGCCCGCACCAGTCGCGGAACGCCACTCGCGGCGTGGAATCCGAACGATGGACGGCGCCGCGCGCCGCCTCCAACCACACGAACCCCGAAGACCTCGCGATCTTGTCCGCCCGCGGTGCGGGACGAACGAAACCTCGAATCGGGCGAGAGCCACCGATGGGGCTTGAACCCACGACCTCACCCTTACCAAGGGTGTGCTCTACCACTGAGCTACGGTGGCGGTGGACCTTGGATGTCGTTCATCGGCGCAGCGTCCGATGGACCCGACGAGAAGCGTCCTTGTCGCGGTCGTCGGTCCGCGGAAGGGACCGTCGCGGATCGCTGCTCGAACTCGGCCGAGCGGCGGGACCATGACGGCGTCGCGATGAAAAACCGTCCCGGGCAGGGACGGTCCGGCGGAGTGTAGCGGCGCTCCCCGCCGGGGCAAGCCCCCACTTGAAAAGGTCCCGCGAAGTCCCCGGCCGGCAACGGTCAGCGATCGAGGTTGGTGACCCGAATCTGGCGGTCGGTCTGGAGCTCCTCGAGGGTCGTCCAGCGAGGCTCGGCCCGGACCGCTCCGTCCAGGAGCAGCATCACGGCCACATCGCCCACGTAGCGGAAGTCGACCTCGACCGCCTCGGCGGACGCCTCGCTGTCGTCGCACCCGAAGTTCTCGCACTCGGGCTCGATCACCTCGCCTGCGTAGGAGTCGATCAGGTAGAGCGACTGGAAGGGTCGCTTGATCTGGCCGGTCGTGAACCAGCGGCCGTTGTTCTCCGGGCGGGCGTCGAAGAAGCCGTTGGCGGCGAAGTAGCCGGGCTGATCACGCTCGATCTCGGTGCTTCCGGTGCCGAAGGGGTAGGCATCGGTGCCGTTCTTGGCCCGCGTGTTGTCAGCGTCGGATCGGAAGACGGTCCGATAATCAGGCTGCCGAAGGAAGAAGTCCTTGTCCGGCGAGTCGAACCGGTAGTCGTACTCGCCCTCGGCCTCGGCAAGCGAGATGGGGCCGAGCCCGGCGTCGGTCCACAGGATGTCCGACCACGATCCGTAGTTCGCTGGACCGATCGGCAGCGACGCGCCCGGGGGCGACGCGGTCCGGACCTTCCCGGGCAGCGGGTTGTTGCGGTAGTCGAAGGCCGCCGGCGTGATGTACTCGCGGTTGTCCGTGGAGTAGGCCTTGAGGTAGGTCCCGAGCTGCCGAAGGTTCGCCTGGCTGCGGGAGAGGATCGCGTTCTGCCTCAGGACGCCCAGTGCCGGCAGCAGGATCCCCAGCAGGAGGACGATCACGCCGATCACCGTGAGCACCTCCACGATCGTGATGCCGCGGCGGCGGTCGCGGGGACGGCGTTGGATGGGCGTCTCGTGCATCGTGGGCTCCTGGGCCGGCGACGGGACTCGGGCTGGGAAGCGATCGACCCGAAGAGTACCTCCCGCCTTGGCGGTCGGTTCCTGCCGGATCGCAGCCGCGAGTGCCGGCGGCCGCTCGTCGAGGTTCAGGACATGCTCATCGTCATGAGGAACTCGGCGTTGCTCTTGGTCTTGGAGAGGCGGCTTCGCAGGAGTTCCATCGCCTCGACCACGTTCATGTCCGAGACCACCTTGCGGAGGCGGGTGATGAGCTCGTGCTCCTTGGGATCGAGCAGCAGCTCCTCGCGGCGGGTGCCGCTCGCGGCGATGTCGATGGCCGGCCAGATCCGCTTCTCGACGAGCTTCCGGTCGAGGTGGAGTTCGGCGTTGCCGGTGCCCTTGAACTCCTCGAAGATCACCTCGTCGGCGCGGCTTCCGGTGTCGACGAGCGCGGTGCCGAGGATGGTCAGCGATCCGCCGTCCTCGATGTTGCGGGCCGACCCGAAGAACTTCTTGGGCTTGATGAGCGCCGCGTTGTCGACGCCGCCGGAACCGATCTTGCCGGAGTTGGGCAGCGCGTTGTTGTAGCCGCGGGCGAGACGGGTGATCGAGTCGAGCAGGATCACCACGTGTTCGCCGAACTCGACCATGCGGCGAGCCTTCTCCATCACCATCTCCGACACCTGGATGTGGCGCATGGCCTCCTCGTCGAAGGTGCTCGCGACGACCTCGACGTGGTCGGGGGTGTTGCGGCGGAAGTCGGTGACCTCCTCGGGACGCTCGTCGATCAGCAGCACGA
>JBMSXH010000397.1:0-2916 GCA_049425445.1 Phycisphaerales bacterium
CTCCTCGAGCGCCGCCGGCAGATCGGTGCCGGTGCCCTTCGGTTCGAGCGCCATCAGCTCGCGCACGATCCGAAGCACGTGCCGCGGTCCCTTGCGGGGGGGCACGAAGAGCTCCACTCGATCGGTGAACGCGAGCAGCGCGACCTTGTCGTTGTTGCGGATCGCCGAGAAGGCCAGCGTGCCGGCGATCTCCGCCACGAGTTCCCGCTTGAGCTCGGCTCGGCTGCCGAAGGCGAGCGACCCGGAGAGGTCGACCGCGAGGATCACGGTGAGTTCGCGCTCCTCGCGAAAGAGCTTGACGTGCGGATCGCCAAGCCGCGCCGAGACGTTCCAGTCGATCGTGCGCACGTCGTCGCCGACGAGATAGGGGCGAACCTCCTCGAACTCCATGCCGCGGCCCTTGAAGGCCGAGTGGTACTGGCCCGCGAGCACGTCCGTCACGAGGCGGCTCGTGCGGATCTGGATGCGGCGGATTCGCTTGACGAGGTCGGCGGAGAGCATGGGAACCGAGGTCGGGATCGGACGCGCGGACGGGAACTCAGGGAACGGGCACGTGGTCGAGGAGGAGCTTCACGACGTCGTCGGCGGACTTCTCCTCCGCCTCGGCCTCGTAGGAGAGGATCAGGCGATGGCGCAGGACGTCGGGCGCGATGTCCTTGACGTCCTGCGGGACCACGAAGCCGCGGCCGTCGAGGAACGCCTTCGCCTTCGCGGCGATCGCGAGCGAGATCGTCGCGCGCGGCGAGGCGCCGTACTCGAGCAGGTTGCCGAGCGGGACCTTCGCCGACTTCGGATCGCGGGTCGCCACGACGAGGGCGACGATGTAGTCCTTGATGCGATCGTCGATGAAGATGCGGTCGACGAGCTGCCGTGCGTCGGCGATCGCGGACGGTTCCATCACCGGCTCGACCTTGTCGCCGCCGCCGGTGCGGGCCATGCGGTCGAGGATCGTCCGCTCCTGCGTGGCGGTGGGGTACCGGACGACGAGCTTCATCATGAAGCGGTCGACCTGCGCCTCGGGCAGGGGATAGGTGCCCTCCTGCTCGACGGGGTTCTGCGTGGCGAGCACCAGGAACGGCTGCGGCAGCGGGAAGGTCTCGCTGCCGATCGTGACCTGCCGCTCCTGCATCGCCTCGAGCAGGGCGCTTTGCACCTTGGCGGGGGCGCGGTTGATCTCGTCGGCGAGGACGATGTTCGAGAAGATCGGTCCCTTCTTGACGGTGAAGTCGCCTTGTCCCGGGCGGTAGACGAGCGTGCCGATCAGGTCGGCGGGCAGGAGATCCGGGGTGAACTGGATCCGCTGGAACTGGGTGTGGATGCCGGCGGCGAGGCAGGCGACCGCGGTGGTCTTGGCGAGTCCCGGGACGCCTTCGATCAGGATGTGGCCGTTGGCGAGCATGCCGATCACCAGGCCGTCGAGCAGGTCCTCCTGCCCGACGATCACCCGGTGCATCTGCTCCTGCAGGAGCCGGAATGGGCGGCTCTTGACCTCGACCTGCCGTTCGAGTTCGGCGATCTCGCTGGCGGTCATGGCGCCTCCGTTCGAGGCGGTCGTCGGGTCGGTTCGGGAGAAGCTGGTCATGGTGATCGGAGGTCTCGGGAGGAAAGGCCGGACGGATCGTGTTCGCCGGCGGCCTGGACGGAATCGCTTCAACCGACCCGGGCGATCCGGGTTCCGGCCTCGTGGGGCGAGACCGGAGATCGCCCGTGTCGACCGCCGCTACGGCGCGCCGTGGTCGAAGGTTCGCGAGGTTCGTCTCGTCCGAAGGAGCTCGCGCGGACGTGGATTATGCGGTCCTGCGGCGAGTGCCTCAACGCGGCGAGTCGGCGGCTCGGGCCGGTCGCCGAGTCCGAGGTCGCGATCGGGATCGCCGCACCCTGCCCGTAGCATGCGGCGATGTCCAGGACCTCGTCGCTTCCGCTCGTCGTCGCAGGCATTCCCGCGAAGAACCTTGCGCTCTACCACCGCGTTCGCTTCGCGGTGGGAGACCCCGCGGCGCTGCTCGAGATGCCCGGAGAGGCGGCGGAGCGGACCTTCATCGTGCGCGACATCGAACTCGAGCGGGCCCGACGCGATGCCCGCGCCGACGAGGTGTTCTGCCCGCGCGACTTCGAGCCCGAAGGAGGCCTGTCGGGCGATCGCGAGACCGCGACCGCCCAGGCGTTCGCGGAACTGCTCCGGCGTCGCGGCATCGTCGCGGTGCGGGGCGACCGCACGCTTCCGCTGGTCTTCTCGGCGCAACTGCGCGAGGCGGGCATCACGGTCGAGTACGACCCGGCCGCCGGCGTCGCGGAGCGCCGCCGAAAGGACGCTGCGGAGATCGAGGCGTTGCGGGACGCCCAGCGGGCGACCGAGCAGGCGATGGAGGCGGCCTGTCGAATCGTCGCGAGCGCGGCGGCGGCCGCCGACGGATCGCTTTGGCACGACGGCGAACCGCTCACCTCGGAGCGTCTTCGCCGGATCATCGATCTGACGTTGCTCGATCTGGGGTTCGACAATCCCGCGAGCATCGTCGCGGGCGGCGTGCAGGGCGGGGACTGCCACGACCACGGGCATGGCGTGCTTCGAACCGCAGAGCCGGTGATCGTCGACATCTTCCCGCGTTCGAAGTCCTCGCTCTACAACGGCGACTGCACCCGAACCGTGGTGCACGGAGAGGTGCCGGAGACGATCGCGCGGATGCACGCGGCGGTGATCGACGCGAAGCGCGCCGCGATCGCGGCGACGCGGGCGGGCGTCACGGGCGAAGCGGTCCATCGCGCCACGCTGGGCGAGATCCGTCGCCACGGCTTCGAGTCGGGTGCGATGCCGGCCGCGGACGATCCGAGAAGCGACTCGTGGATCGGCATGGTCCACGGAACCGGACATGGCATCGGACTCGAGGTGCACGAACCGCCGCTGCTCGACTTCAAGGG
>JBMSXH010000398.1:0-2911 GCA_049425445.1 Phycisphaerales bacterium
TGAGAGGAGGAGAAGAGGAGAGGAGGAGACGGAGTGAGGAGAGAGGAGAAAGGAGAAAGGAGTAAGTAGTAAGGAGAGAGGAGACGCACCTGGACACTCGTCGTCCGCATCAAGTGCAGCGCTTCGCCTTCCGGGTCCATCACGTCCATCTCGTCCATCACGTCCAAATGACCGCCCGCCGAGCGAAGCGAGCGCTCATCGTGTGATGTGGCTCGCGACCGATCAGGCCGCGATGGAAGCACGCCCCCCGCCTCACACCCCCGCCAGCACGCCATCCACGATCGCATTGAACGTCGCGCTCGGCCGCATCGCCTCGGCGGCCCTCTCGGGATCCGGCCGGTAGTAGCCGCCAACATCGACCGGGCGCCCCTGCGCCCCGATCAGCTCCTCGACGATCTTCGACTCGTTGGCCTCGAGTTCCGCCGCGATCGGCGCGAAGCGGGCCGCGAGGTCCGCATCGACCTTCTGATCGGCGAGCGCCCGTGCCCAGTACATCGCGACGTAGAAGTGGCTGCCGCGGTTGTCGAGTCCGCCGACCTTGCGGGCGGGCTCGCGGCGATTGGCGAGGTACTGCGCCGTCGCCTCGTCGAGGGTCTCGCCGAGGACCTTCGCCGACGCGTTGCCGGTCGCCTCCGCGAGATGCTCGAAGCTCGCCGCGAGGGCGAGGAACTCCCCGAGCGAGTCCCAACGAAGGTAGTTCTCCTTCTCGAACTGCTGCACGTGCTTCGGGGCCGAGCCGCCGGCGCCGGTCTCGAAGAGGCCGCCACCATTCATGAGCGGCACGATCGAAAGCATCTTCGCGCTCGTGCCGAGTTCGAGGATCGGGAAGAGGTCGGTGAGGTAGTCGCGAAGGACGTTGCCGGTCACCGAGATCGTGTCCTTGCCCTGCTTCATGCGCTCGAGGCTGAACTGGCACGCCTTCGCCGGGGCGAGGGTGTGGAACTCGAGCCCCTTCGTGTCGTGATCCTTCAGATACCGATCCACCTTCGCGATCAGCTCGCGATCGTGCGGCCGATTCGCGTCGAGCCAGAAGACCGCCGGTGAACCGGTCGCGCGGGCCCGCGAGACGGCCAGCTTCACCCAGTCGCGGATCGCGGCGTCCTTCACGCGGCACATCCGCCAGACGTCGCCGGTCCGAACCGCGTGCTCGAGGAGCGTGGTGCCGTTCGCGTCGACCACCCGCACCGTGCCGGGCTGCTCGATCTCGAAGGTCGTGTCGTGCGAGCCGTACTCCTCGGCCTTCTGCGCCATGAGCCCGACGTTCGGAACGCTGCCCATGGTGCGCGGATCGAATGCGCCGTGCTCCTTGCAGAAGTCGACCACCGCCTTGTAGACGCCCGCGTAGCAGCGATCGGGAATGGTCGCCTTCGCGTCCTGCAGTTCGCCCTTGGCGTTCCACATCTTGCCGCCGTCGCGGACCACCACCGGCATCGACGCGTCGATGATGATGTCGCTCGGCACGTGCAGGTTGGTGATGCCGCGATCGGAGTCGACCATCGCGAGCCCCGGCCCCTGCTCGTAGGTCGCGGCGATGTCGGCCTCGATCGCACGGCGCTCGGCCTCGGGCAGCGTCGCGATCTTCGCGAGCACGTCGCCGAAGCCGTTGTCGGGATCGACGCCGAGCCGCTCGAACGTGGCGGCGTGCTTCTCGAAGACCGGCTTGAAGTACGCCCGCACCGCGTGGCCGAAGAGGATCGGGTCGGAGACCTTCATCATGGTCGCCTTGAGGTGCAGCGAGAAGAGCACGCCCTTCGCGCGGGCGTCCGCGATCTCCTGCTCGAGGAAGCGGACGAGCGACTCGCGGCACATGAAGGTCGCATCGACCACCTCGCCCGCGTCGACCTTGATCCCGTCCTTGAGCGTTCGCGTCGATCCGTCGGCACCGACGAACTCGATCTTCAGCGCGCTCGCGGCGGGCATGGTGAGGCTCTTCTCGTGGCCGAAGAAGTCGCCCGAGTCCATGTGCGCGACGTGGCACTGGGAGTCCTTGCTCCACGCGGCGAGCCGATGCGGGTTGGCCTTGGCGAAGTCCTTGACCGACTTCGGAGCCCGGCGATCGGAGTTCCCCTCGCGAAGCACCGGGTTCACGGCGCTGCCCTTGACCTTGTCGTACTTCGCCTTCGTCGAACGCTCCTCGTCGTTCGAAGGCTCCTCGGGGTACTCCGGCAGCGCGTAGCCCTTCGCCTGCAGTTCCTTGATCGCGGCCTTGAGCTGCGGAATCGAGGCGCTGATGTTCGGGAGCTTGATGATGTTCGCCTCGGGCGTCAGGGCGACGCGACCGAGTTCCGAGAGGTCGTCGGCGATCCGCTGCTCGGCGGAGAGCCGATCGGGGAACGCCGCGAGGATGCGTCCCGACAGCGAGATGTCGCGGGTCTCGACCGGCACCCCCGCCGCCCCGGCGAAGGTCTTGACGATCGGCAGGAAGGAGTAGGTCGCGAGCGCCGGGGCCTCGTCGGTGAGGGTCCAGAGGATCGGGGCGCTCGAGCGGGAGACGTTTGGAATCGGACATCGGTGAGTCTCTCGACGGTGTTGAACGGGATGCGGGCCTGATTCGGTCGCGCCACCGGACGATCGCCCGGGGCGTGCGGCGGTCTCGGAGGAGCCGGACCGTGGGCGAAGCGGAGAAGTGTACGAATTCCCCTCGGCCCAGGCGGGACGCTCGCGGTTCGCCAACCGGTGAAGGTCGGCGTGCCGATCGTTCCCCGGCCCAAGGCCCCGTCGTGCGCACCGAGACTTCAAGGTCGCCGTGCGGGCGGGATGCCTGCGGTCGACCGGGCTGCCCATGCAGACTTGCCGGTCCGTCGAGTGCGGTCCCCAGCCAGCCGTGCGTCGAACCGCTCGATCCAGGCTCGGCGGGCCAAAGGCCCGCGGTCCCCCGGTTCGGGCCTGCCGGCTACGCCTTCCCCTCGCC
>JBMSXH010000399.1:0-2900 GCA_049425445.1 Phycisphaerales bacterium
CCCACCGAGCCGATACCTCGCGGATGCACCTGAACGCCACCGATCTCGCCACGCTTCGACGTCTCGCCGAGGACGCGGTCGAAGCCGCCTCCCGCGCCACCCGCGCCGTCCACGACCTTCCCGGGGACATCTCCGCACTGTTGAAGGACGACCGCAGTCCGGTCACGATCGCCGACTTCGCGGCGCAGGCGGTGGTTGCGATCTCGCTCGCCCGCGCCGGCGGCGCGCCGCCTCGACTCGTCGGCGAAGAGCATCCCTCGGCCCTCGAAGGCGACGCTGGCCGACCGATGCTCGAGGCGGTCACGGCCGCCGTTCGAGTCGTGTTTCCCGAAGCGGCCACCGAAGACGTCCTCGAAGCGGTCGGCCACGGCACCGCGGAACCGGGCACGGAGGGCTACTGGACGCTCGATCCCGTCGATGGCACCAAGGGCTTCCTTCGCCGTCAGCAGTACGCGGTGGCGCTGGCCTGGATCGAGCATGGCGCTCCGATCGTCGGCGCCTTGGGCTGCCCGCACCTGCCGCCGGACTCGCAGGGCGACGTCGAGCACGCCGATGCAACCGGGTGCATCGCCTCGGCGGCGTCGGGAGCGGGCGCCACGCTTCGTGCGATCGGCACGCCGGTCGAGTCGGCCCGATCGATCCAAGCCGCCCTCTGGAACGCCGGCGAAGGCATCGTCTGCTGCGAATCGGTCGAGAGCGGCCACAGCAAGCAGGACCGCACCGCCGCGGTGCTCGCCGCGTGCGGCAGCGCTGCGGCGCCGGTGCGGCTCGACAGCCAGTGCAAGTACGCGGTCGTGGCACGAGGTCAGGCCCACGCCTACCTGCGATTGCCGACCAAGGCCGGCTACGTCGAGCGGATCTGGGATCACGCGGCCGGCTCGCTCGTCGCGACGGAGGCCGGAGCGATCGTCACCGACATCGACGGCAAGCCGCTCGACTTCTCCCACGGACGCGGTCTCGAGGCCAATCGCGGCATCGTGGCGGCAAGCGCCGCGCTGCACCCCCGGCTGATCGAGGCGATCGCGCGGAGCTGATCGGGTCCTTCAGCGATCTCAGATCAGGCGACCACGGAGAAACGCCATGAGCGTCTCCGTCGACTCCTCGATCGACCGCCGCGAGGTGTCGAGTTCGACCTCCGGCGAGGTCGGCGGCTCGTAGTCCTGCCCGATCCCGGTGAAGTGCGCGATGCCGCCGCTGCGGGCCTTCTTGTAGAGACCCTTCGGATCGCGGGTCTCCGCCACCGCGAGCGGACAGTGGACGTGGACCTCGAAGAAGGGAATGCCCGCATCGGCGTGGACCTTGCGGCACGCCGCGCGGTCCTTGGCGAAGGGGCTGATGAAGGTGGCGATCACGATCGCCCCGGTGTCGGCGAGCAGTCGGCAGACCTCGCCTGCCCTGCGGATGTTCTCGGTCCTGTCCTCGGCGGAGAAGCCCAGGTCGGCGTTGAGCCCGTGGCGAAGATTGTCCCCGTCGAGGCGGTAGGCGAGACGCCCCATCCCGACCAGTTGCCGCTCGAGCACCGCGGCGACCGTGCTCTTGCCGCTGCCGGAGATGCCGGTCATCCAGACCGTGCCGCCACGCTGGCCAAGCAGGGTCTCGCGGGAGGATCGCGGCAGGACGCCGGCATCCCAGACGACGTCGCGGGAGGCACCATCGGGAGGTTGCGGCGTGTGACTCATGGCATCGGCTACGGTTGGGGTACGGGCGGTCGGTGACGGAAAGGAGTCTCATCGGCATCCCACGCCCGATGGACGAGTTCTCGGTCCGAAACGCCACAGCCGGCCCCCTGAACGCCCGATCTTCTCCTTGGAGCCGATCGCCCCCCCGGCGGCCTCGCACGTGCCACTGGAATCGTCATGTCCGATCTTGCACTCACCCATCTCAAGGCCCTCGAAGCCGAGAGCATCCACATCATCCGCGAGGTCGCCGCGACCTTCTCGAACCCGGTGATGCTCTTCTCGGTGGGGAAGGACTCCTGCGTGATGCTCCATCTCGCGCGGAAGGCCTTCTACCCCGCCAAGCCCCCCTTCCCGCTGCTTCATGTCGACACGACCTGGAACTTCCAGTCGATGTACACGTTCCGCGACGACTACGTCGTGAAGCAGCTCGGCCTCGACGTGATCGTCCACATCAACGAGAAGGGCGTCGCGGAGGGGATCAGCCCCTTCACGCACGGCTCCAAGAAGTACACCGACATCATGAACCTCGGCGCCCTCAAGCAGGCGCTTGACAAGTACCGCTTCGACGCTGCGTTCGGGGGCGGCAGGCGCGACGAGGAGAAGTCGCGCGCGAAGGAGCGGGTCTTCTCCTTCCGCGACTCCAAGCACCGCTGGGACCCCAAGAACCAGCGGCCCGAGCTCTGGAACCTCTACAACACCGAGGTCGACAAGGGCGAGCAGATCCGGGTGTTCCCGATCTCCAACTGGACCGAGCTCGACGTCTGGCAATACATCCACCTCGAGAAGATCCCGCTCGTCGACGTCTACCGCGCCGCCGAGCGCCCGGTGGTCCGGCACGAGGGACAGCTGATCCTCGTCGACGACGACCGCATGCCGAAAGAGCTTGCGGCGACCGCGGAGATGAAGTGGGTCCGGTTCCGCACGCTGGGCTGCTATCCGCTCACCGGAGCCACCGAGAGCCGTGCGACGGAACTTCCCGAGATCATCCGCGAGATGCTCCTCGCCACGCGAAGCGAACGGGAAGGCCGCGTCATCGACGCGGACCCCGGCGCCTCGATGGAGGAGAAGAAGGTCCAGGGCTACTACTGAACGACCGCCCCAGAGATCCACCGATCCCGGGCGCATCGCGCCCGTTGCCGCGAGCAATCCCATGAGCGCGCCCATCATCGATCCCGCCGACGACATCGTCGCCTACCTCAAGCAGCACGAGCACAAGCAGCT
>JBMSXH010000400.1:0-2895 GCA_049425445.1 Phycisphaerales bacterium
GGAGCACGGTGCGGAAGGACCCGATCATCGATCCCGAGGCGTCGACGACGTAGACGATGGTGCGGGCGTTGGTCGCGCGCAGCCCGGCGAAGCTGGCGGTCTCGGCGACCATCCCGACCGCGGTCGCGGCGGCCGCCCGTTCGCGACCGGTGCCGGCGATCAGATCCAGCGGACCGGCGGCCGCTTCCGCGAGGGCCTGTTCGAGCGACTCCTCGACCGCCGACTCGAGCGCAGTCGTCTCGGTCAGCGGATCGCTGGTCGGCTCGAGATCGGAGAGCGAGGCCAGCGGCTCGAAGGAGGCACTCTCGAAGGAGGCGGTCACGGGATCGCGAGGAGTCTCCGTCCAGCGGACCACGGTCCAGGTCACGAGGAAGGCGAGGATCGCGACCAGCACATGAAGTCCGGCCGAGACGACCCATCCCAGAAACCCGCCGGCGCCGCCGGCCTTGCGAGACCCGGTCCGACGAAGGGCGTCCGCGAGGCTCTCCCCGGCCGGCGGCGGGAGTGGCACGTGGTCGTCGCGGTCACGGGCAAGCGAGATGGGCGAAGGCATCGGAGAGGAGGGAAATCGGCGGGAGGACCATCGGTGATCGGACGGATCGATGCTGCATCATCGATCGCGGGACCGACTCCTCGGTCTGAAGGCGCTGAAATGCCGAATCCGACTTCGGGCAGGGGCGTGCTCGGCGGCCGTGGCCAGCCAGTCGGCGGCTTGGTGCGGGGAGGCTCGGCCGCGAACGCCCGAGCGCCTCGGCGATCCTTACCCGCCGGCCGCATCCTCGCCGGTCGCCGCCCTCCCTCGGAAGATGGCGTGATCGAGGCTGGTCAGGCCACCACCTGAGAAGACCAGTCCCAGCGCGAGGACCGCCACCGCGGCTTGAGCGCTGATCATCATGAACGCGCCGTCATCGAGGCCGAACATCCAGTGCTCGGCCACCATCGGCCACGATTCGATCCAAAAGAAGCCTCCCGCAGCGGCAAAGAAGAGCCCGCCCCAGAGGCGGGTCAGGAGGCCGAGGAGGGTGAGCGAACCGCCCACGAGCATCAGAAAGGCGAGGCACCAGGCCAGGAGCTTCGGACGGGGCCAGCCTGCTTCGGCGAACGTGATGGCGTATCCATACAGCCGCCGAGCCTCGACGCCCTCCAGATCGCCCGGAATGGGTTCGACCGCCGGTCCCTCGTTCGCCGGCCGATCGCCGGCGATCTCGGTTCCCGGCTCGGGGTCGATCCGAGTGGGCTGCGGGTCGGCGGGGGTGACGACGTCTCGAACGTCTGCGGGCGGGGTCTCATCGACGGAGCCGCCTCCACCGGCCGAGTCCGCCGCGGGCGGAACCGACGCCGCCGAGCCTTCCTGAAGGATCGCGAACGAGGCGAGGTTCGCGGCGGGCGCCTCGACCACGCCAAGCCGCTGAAGCCATCCAAGATCGTCGCCTCGGTAGGTCGACTGGGTGGTCAGCATCGTCCAGCCCATCGGAACCATCAGGCCGGCGAGGAGAACCCTCGAGAGCAGCGGCACGACATTGGCGGCGGCGGATCGGCTGAATGACATCGCAGGTCTCCAGGCGGGCAGCGGCTCGGAAGGCCTCCCGTCGCGAAGCGATGCTTGAAGGAGGCGTTCCCGGAGCGCGTCGTATGCTATCGCTCGCTGCGGGCGTGGCGGAATTGGCAGACGCGCCAGATTTAGGTTCTGGTGGGGCAACCCGTGCAGGTTCGATCCCTGTCGCCCGCACTCTCTTCGGCCGTGCCTTCGCGAATTCGGTTCGCGACGAGCAGCGCCATCTCGATCGACTGCTCGTCGTTCAGCCGAGGATCGATCGGCGATCGGTAGTCCCGCGTCAGATCGGCCTCCGCGAGTCCGCTCGAGCCACCGACGCACTCGGTGACGTTCTCGCCGGTCAGTTCGAAGTGGACTCCGCCAAGCACGCTGCCGAGCCGCCGATGCACGGCGAAGCTCGTCTCGATCTCGGCGAGGATCTCGTCGAAGTTGCGGGTCCGGACTTCCGCCATGGCACCGCCGGGAAGCGAGAGCTTCGCGACCCGGGTGTTGCCGTGCATCGGATCGACCACCCAGAGCGGTCGCCTGCGGGTGCCTTCCGCGGCGGCGATCAGCGGCGGAAGAAGTCGATCCACGTTGGCGGCGCCGAGCCGATGGATGAGCGTGATCCGGCCCGGCGTCCGCTTCGGGTCGAGGATCTCGAGCAGGTCGACCAGGCGACTGGGCGCGAGATCCGGCGGAACCTTGATCGCGATCGGATTCTCGATGCCGCGGAAGTACTCGACGTGGCCGCCGTGCGGATCGAGCGTCCGGGCTCCGATCCACGGGAAGTGCGTCGAGAGGTTCCACCACCCGGCGCGGTGCGGCACCTTTCGGGTCTGGGCCTCCTCGAAGGCGAGCACCAGTCCCTCACGGCTGGTGAAGAAGTCCGGACGCGGATCTCCGCCGTGCTCGCGACCGGTTCGGGCAAGACGCTGCTCGACGAGTCGCTCGTAGGAGCCGAGCATCGCTGCCGACTTCGCGGTGGGCGTGCGGTCGTCGAGCCGCCACCACTCCGGATGCGACGGATCGCCGAAGCCGCCGTCGAGGAGGGCGCGAATGAAGTTGAGCGTCATCGCGGCGCGGGAGTGTGCGCGCACGAGGAGTTGCGGATCCGGCGTCCGCTCCGCCAACGAGAAGCCGGCGCGATTGACGAGGTCGCCGCGGTAGCTCGGCAGGGTGACGGAGCCGATCGTCTCGGTCGCGGCGGTGCGAGGCTTCGCGTACTGCCCGGCGATCCGGCCCACCAGCAGCGCGTCGCGGCCGCCCGACTCCGAGAGCACGAGGCCCATCCGAAGGAGGATCTTGAGCTTCGCCGCGATGAGAGGGGAGCGGCAGTCCGCGAACCGTTCGGCACAGTC
>JBMSXH010000401.1:0-2878 GCA_049425445.1 Phycisphaerales bacterium
CCGGATCGTCTGGGCGGTTGTAGAGCCGCGTGCCGCCGGTCACCTGGATCTTGTTCCGCCAGTGCGTGTAGGTGTCGGGCGTATCGCCTGCGAGCGAACCCAGGAACGTGCAGTCGTGGAAGCGGATGTTGTGCGACAGGTCCTTGGTGCCAGGCGGCGACCCGGGGGGCAAGAGCGAGTGGTCGAAGGCGGGGACGAGGGATTCCGCCCAGTCGGCCGCCTCGTACGTGAAGTCCGGCGCTTCGCCGCTTCGGTGCACGGTGCCGAAGAAGTTCCAGTTCTGATGGCTGCACGAGGTGCCGGTCTCGATGTACGTGACGCCGAGGAAGATGCAGTCCTTGAACAGCGCATTGGCACCCGTCGGAATGCGGAGATTCGTGAAGGTGCGTCCGACGATGACCGGACGCCGGTACCAGTCGTAGGCGTTGGGAGATCCGAACGGGACCTCCTCGTGGACCCAGCCCTCCGCGGTCGACTCGGGGTCGGCGACCGCCGCGGCGTCGAGTTCCGTCGGATCCCACGCGTTCCACGACGCGATGCCGAGTTCCGAGAGCAGATCGGTCGTGGCCTGATCGTCGAACCACACGGCGCTCTCGGCGAACATGTCCGTGGTGACGGTCCGGAGTTCGTCCTGCCCGAGTCCGAACGTCGCGGGGGCCTTGTCTTCGGCGCGGATCGAGCCTCGAACATGCCGCGTCCACGGTCCGCCCGACTCGGTCTCCCAGGTCTCCGACGTCACCGCGAGGCGCAGATCGCCTCGAAGCTTGGCAGGTCGGTCGAGGATGTCGATGACTCCATCTCCGCGGCCGAGGCGCAGATCGTCGGCGTCGACCACGCCGTCGCCATTGCGGTCGGCCCGCGCGAGATCGAGCAGGCGTGCGAGCTGGTCGTCGACGCCGGCGAACTCGGGCTCGCCGAACGGGCTCCCTGCCGCGACGGCTCGGGCCGGATCCCAGACCACTCGCCCGTCGCCGTCCGTGTCGAACCGGTCGAGGAAGAGATCGAACTCGTCGACGAACTCGTCGCCGTTCACGTCGACGAGCGACGGATCGACGGCGAGCCCGGACATCTCGATCGGGTGGTGGATCCTGAGGCGGTTGTCGCCATCGACGTCGTACTGCTCGACCGCCTGCTCGAGGCTCGCGATCGCGGCGTCGAGATCCGGATCGAGGTAGCGGAAGTCGCTTCTCATCACCACCGGCTGCCCGTGGGACGTGTTGATCTCGCCATCCACGATGCCGAAGGTCGTGCCGATCGGGCCCTCGACGAGCACGTTCTTGCCGATCATGATCCGGTTCGGAGAGAGGATCGCGAACTCGATGCGCTTGTCGAGTTCGAACTCCATCTGCAGCGTTCTGGTCACGTCGCCGTCCCGCCCCTCGCTCACGACGAGGATCCGCGAGGTGTTCGCCAGAGGCCGATAGCTCAGGCGGAAACTCGCGCGATGCTCGCCCCCACCGATGCGGATCGGCTTGGCATCGAGCCGGCCGGTCACGTTGTCGAACGCCGGGAGCTGTGCATCGCCGGGTTCGAGATCCACCGCTCCGACGTCGGCGTGATGAGCGTCGATCAACGCCTGGGCGATTCCCGCCGGCGGAGCCACGACCTCGTAGCCGTCGGGCGGCATCACCACGAGATCTCCGGGATCGCTCGGGGAGTAGGTGCCCCTCCACAGCTGATCGGCGAGGGTCGGGTCGATCACGCCCCGCCGGACGACGAACCTCGACGCCTCGCTCGAGAGTCGCCGTGTCGCGAACACCAGTCCGGTCTCGGCGGCGCTCATCGCCCGGCTCACGCGGATGGCCGAGTCGGCGGTGCGAAGGTTGCCCTGCGCGACGACCGCCATCGCCGCACCGAGCGATCCGAAGATCACGAGGAACATCATCGACAGCACGCTCGAAACGCCGCGTCGGGAGGCGGTGAGCGTGCGGCGTCTCGTCGGGTCGACGGGGCGATTCATCGGCGGCTCCTCACGGCGCGAGCCAGCTCAGGCGGGTGAGTTCGATCGGCGTGTCGGCGCCGTGTGGAAGGTGCAGGATCGTGACCTCCACCTCGACGAGATCGGTCGAGAAGCGGGGCTGCATCTCGTCCAGATCGAAAGGATCCACATGGCGGACGGCGATGCGCTGGATCCAGCGGTCGAGTCCGGAAATCGCGACCCTCGAAGCGTCGATCGGGCCGGTCCCGAGAAGACCCGAGAACTCGGCTCCGTCGAAGTCGTCGAGGTCGTCCCAGTCCTCGGCGGTGAACTCGTTGGCCTCCGGCCCCCAGGGCGACGTTCCGGTATCGGGATCGACTCCCGTCTCGGGATCGACGCGTTCGGCGGCGTCGCGGCCGGTCACCGGATCGTGGATCGGCAGTCCGGTCATGCTCTCGCGGATCTCGTTGGCGAGCCACATCGCGCGGCTCGCGTGGGTGCTCCAGCGGTTCTGCTCGTGGAAGGCCACCTGCGCCGCGAGCATCGCGAGCACGCCGACGCCGATGATCACGATCGCCAGCGCCGTCTCGATCAGCGTGAAGCCGCGTCGGATGATTGGGGAGCGGCGCATCGCGTCCTTCCTTCCTCCGGTCAGTTGGTGACGAGGCTGCTCATCTTGAAGATCGGCAGGATGATCGCCATCGCGATGAAGCCCACGCACGATCCCATCAGCACGATCATCAGCGGCTCGATCATGCCGGTGACGGTCTTGATCGCGTCCCGCAGCACTCGGTGGTAGTAGCTCGATACCTCCTCGAGCACCTCGCCGAGCTTTCCAGACTCCTCGCCCGCGGCGATCATCTGGACCACCGGCCGCGGCAGAAGCGTGTCCTTCACGAGCTGCGACTGGATGGTGCGGCCCTGCTTCACGCCGCCGTAGACGCCGCGCCACATCCGCCG
>JBMSXH010000402.1:0-2856 GCA_049425445.1 Phycisphaerales bacterium
CGCGATCGCGAGGGCGTCTTCGAGTACGCCGACCGCGGCACGGTGTTCCTCGACGAGATCGGCGACATGCCTCTCGCGATGCAGCCCAAGCTGCTGCGGGTGCTCGAGACCGGAGAGATCGTCCGCCTCGGATCGAACGAGGTCCGGAAGGTCGACCTTCGCCTTGTCAGCGCGACCAATCGAGACCTCCGGCAGATGACCTCCGCCGGCACGTTCCGTGAGGATCTCTACTTCCGCATCCGCGGGGCGGAGATCCACGTGCCGCCGCTGCGCGACCGCCGCGAGGACATCCCGCTGCTCGTCGATCACGCGATCGGCCGCTACGCCGCCGACGCGGCCCGCTCGCGTCCGGAGATCACCCAGCCGGCGCTGATGAGGCTGATCGGATACCGCTGGCCGGGCAACGTGCGGGAACTCTTCAACGTCGTGCATCGCATGGTGGTCTCCTGCGAGGGCGAGTCGATCGATCTTCGCGACGTGCCGCCGGAAGTTCGAGCCGAGGATTCGGAGGAAGGGCCGTCGGTTCGCGGTCTCGCCGGCGTCGGCCTCGATCGCATCGAGAAGGAGGCCATCCGGCAGACCCTGGCGCTGACCGGCGGCAACCGCGAGCAGGCGGCCCAGATGCTCGGCATCGGTGAACGCACGCTCTACCGAAAGTTGAAGGAGTACGGCCTCCGCTGACGGCGGCCCGCCCCGATGCGGATTCCCTGGCTCCTGCACCGATCGATCCTCGGCGATCTCCTGCGGACGACGATCCTCGTCACCACGGTGCTCGTGACGGTGATCGCCTTCGGCGCCGCGGTTCGACCGCTCGCCCAGAATCTGCTCGGCCCGGCGGACCTGCCGAGATTCCTGCTGCTCGCGTGCGTGCCGATGCTGCAGTACGCGCTGCCGTTCGCCGCCGCGTTCGCGACGGTGAGCGTCTACCACCGCATGAGCGTCGACCGAGAGGTGCAGGCGATGGAGGCGGCGGGCTTCCCGATGCGGCGGATCATCGTTCCGGCACTGGCCCTCGGCGGCGTGCTGCTGGTGGCGATGCTCGCCCTCGTCCACTTCGCAGCGCCTCGATTCTGGATGTCGATGCAGGATCTGCTGGCCCGCGACGCGGCAAGGCTGCTCGCCGCCGCGGTCGAGCAGGGCGAGGGGATTCGGGTGGGCGAACTCGAGATCTACGCGGACGAGGCGCTCGTGTCTCCGGATCCTCCCGACACCGGGGCCCGCGAGCGACTCGTGCTTGCCGGTGTCGCGGCGCTCGAACTCGGCGGCGCCGACGGCATGCCGAGGACGGAGTTCACCGCCGAGCACGCGGTGATCGACGTGCACCAGGGCGAGGCGGGCGCGATCCTCAAGCTCGTGCTGATCAACGCCACGGTGCGTCGAGAGACCGAGCAGGCGGTGGCCGTGCTTCCGCAGGCTCGCCCCGAGGCGATCGATCTTGGCCGCAGCCGCGCGGGTGATCCCAAGGGACTCGTCTTCATGGACCTCCTTCGGGCGAGGCAGGAACCGGAGGCCTTTCGGCCGATGCGGGAGGCGGCGGAGCCGTTGAACTCGGCCCTGACGCGACTCGAGACGTGGGAGTGCCTCGATCGCGCGCTCGCGGAGATGAAGCCGCTCGAGTTCGAGTCGAGCGGCTCGGGACGATCCATCGTGGTCGGCGAGGCCCGGCGAAGCGGCGGTTCACTGTTGCCGAGCGCGAGAGACCAGCGAATCGTCCTCGAGGAGCGAAGCGGCGATCGCGTGCTCCGACGGGCGGAAGTCGATCGGGCGACGCTTCGGCTCGACGAGGATCCTCGCGAAGGAAGTTCGTTTCTCCTCGAGGTTCCTCCCGGAACCGAGGCGCAGGAGTTCGTGGGCGGATCACCTCGCCGGGGTCGCTGGCCCCAACGGATCGGCGGCCTGCATCCGATCGGATGCGAACCCGCCGCGGCGCCCGGCACCGTGCCCAGCCTCCTCGACCATGGGCGGTCGATCGCGGCGCAGATCGAGGGGTCCGGCGACTCGGTCAAGGAGGAGACCGGTCGGGCGATCGTCGCCGCCGCGAACTCGCTCGAGCGGGCGCACGAGCGCTTCCAACTCGACGTCGTGGCGCGTCAGAACCAGCGGGCGGCGCAGGCGCTCGCGGGCCTGCTGCTCCCGCTGCTGGCCGCGCTGGTGGCGGTGCGGTCGAAGGCGAGCGTGTCGCTCGGCGTCTTCGTGATCGTCTTCCTTCCCGCGATCGCGGACATGCTGCTGGTCTCGAGCGGCGAGCAGATGACCCGCTGGGATCGCCCCGAGGCCGGACTGGCGACGATCTGGGGCGCACAGGCGGGAATCCTGCTGGCGATCGCGATCGCCTGGTGGAGCGCGACGCGGCGCTGATCCTCTCGATGATCCTCCTCGACCGCTCCATCCTCCGCCGCTTCCTGTCGAGCTTCCTGCTGCTCTTCGCGGTGTTCTTCGTGCTCGCGGTCTCGCTCGACGTGATCCTGCAGATCGACGAGTTCGTGGAGGCGGCGAAGGAGGCCGTCGCCTCGGGGCGGTTCGCATCGTTCGGGGAAGGGCTGGCCGTCGCGATCTTCAACTTCCACGGCCCGCGGCTCTTCCAGTTCTTCGCGTTCATGGTCGGACTCGTCGCGGTGGCCGCGGCCGGATTCACGCTGGCCTCGATGGTCAAGCATCGAGAGCTCGTCGCGATCATGAGCGCGGGAGTGGGGCTCGTTCGGATCGGGCTCGTCATCCTCGCCGGCGCGTTCATGCTGAACATGCTGGCGCTGGTCAACAGCGAACTCGTGCTTCCGCGGCTCGCGCCGCTGCTGCTCCGCCAGCACAACGCGATCCTCGCCGAGGGGATCCGCGAGTTCGAGGTGCCGCTGACGG
>JBMSXH010000403.1:0-2855 GCA_049425445.1 Phycisphaerales bacterium
GGCGGCCCATCGCGGGCGATCAGCACCGTCAGCCGGTCCGCCCGCGCCGCCTCGAGCAAGGCCTCGCGCAATCCCGCTCGATCGTGGACGTCGCTCACCCGCACCGTCAGCGACTCGTCCGGCTCCGCCGGAACCGCCGCTCGCGCCAGCCGGGCGACATCGACCTCGTCTTCGCCCGCCAGATCGCAGACGACCATGACGCGAACGCCCCGCGATCGCATCGCCTGCCGAACCGCAGCGGGACCCTCGAATGCGAAACGCTTCCGATCCCACACCTCGACGGGAACGACTCGCGCCGGTGATCCTGCGGGCTCCGCTCCGTCGATCGAGATCGCCGCAGCGGATCCGGCGCCGCCTCGACGCAGTTCGCGGTCGATCTCGCCAAGCGCCTCCCGCACTCGGGCCGATGCGCCGGCGAACCCCAAGCCCTCGCCGCGAGCCGGGACCGGCAGCGACGCGATCGCTGCGGGAATGCTCGCGAGCCTCGCGGCGACCTGCAGGGTCGGACGGATCGGATGCAGGAGATGAAGCAGCTTCCGCGCAAGCCGCGAAGGGCGGAGGGCATCGCCCGCCTCGATCTGCGTCGCGGGGGCCTCCTCGCCTTCCGGAAGCGACGACCACCAGAGCGACGCCGGAGAGTCGCCGCGGCTCCGAGCTCGCTCGACGATCTCCGCCAGCGAGGCTGCAAGCCCTCCGGGGCGGTTCTCGAGCACCACCACGGAGTCGCATCGGAGCAGCAGCCGAAGGACGAGGGCATCGTCGAGCGGACTGGTCAGACCAAGGCCAACCACCGGCACCTGACCTTCGAGGCCCATGTCGGCCAGCAAGTGCCGGGTCGCCTGCAGCGCATTGCCGGCGACGAGCAGCCCGAGCGGCTCACGCTCGCCCGGGCTGGGCATGGCGGTCGCCGAGTTCAGTTCCAGGCGTCGCGAGAGCCGCATGAGATCGCCGGCGTCGGCGGCTCCGCGCGGCACGCGGCGTCCTCGTCGCGCCGCCGCCGCCTCGTCGATCCGCTCCACGATGCGATTGGGCCGGGCCTCGAGGGTGTCGAGCGACCGGAGCCTGCCGACGTCGACGAGGATCGCGACCGGCTTCGCCGCGGCACGCCCGAGTCGAAGTGCGATCTCCACCATGTCCCGCAGACTCTCGACGTCGGACGGCTCGAGACAGGGGACGCCGAGATCGGCCATCAGCCGCCGAGGCGACGCGGCCGGTGCGAGTTCGGGGTTGTCTTCGAGGACGATCGCCAGTGGGCCCGCATCCCGTGGCCCAAGCGCCTGCAGCGCAGGCATCGCGTAGAAGAGCTGATCGTTGCTCAGCAGGAGGACCGCCCCCCTGCCGGACGCCGCACGAGACGCCAGCATCGTCGCGCGGGCCGCATCGCCCACCGCGAAACGCTCGCATCCATGACGATCGAAGAGCGCCTCGACGCCGGGTTCCTCCAGTCGACGGAAGAGCGGAAGGAATGGCGGCCTCGGAGGACCGACCAATCGCCCGACCGGCACCTCGCTCTCGAGGACGCCCTTCAGGATCGCATCGGTCGCAAGGTAGAGGTCGCGGCCCTCCGCGCGGGCGAGGCATCCTCCCGCGCGTCGGAGCGAAGCGTCGATCGTCGCCACGGCGGGATCGTACCGCTCGCGATCGGAACGACGCGTCCCGATCGAGTCGTCTCGTCCGAACCCGGTCGCGCTCGGTCCGGTCGATCCGCGGTGGTCAGAGCGGATAGCCGCGGCAGAACTCTCGGATCTCCGCGCGGACCGAGGCCGTCTCCGAGCCCTCGCCCTTGGCAGCCATCACGCGGTCGATCCACCCCGCGACCCGATCCATCTCCGCCGGGCCGAGTCCTCGGGTGGTCAGCGCGGGTGTCCCGAGACGAAGACCGCTGGTGACCATGGGCGGTCGAGGATCGTTGGGGATTCCGTTCTTGTTGACCACGATGCCCGCCGCCTCGAGCCACTTCTCGGCGTCGGCGCCGGTGAGTTCCGCGTCGCGAGCGCGCAGATCGACGAGCATCAGGTGGTTCTCGGTGCCGCCCGTGCAGAGGCGATAGCCGCGCCTGGCGAGCGCGTCCGCGAGGGCCTGGGCGTTGGCGACGACCTGCCGGCAGTAGGTGGTGAACTCGGGCCGCAGGGCCTCTCCGAAGGCCACCGCCTTCGCGCCGATCACGTGCATGAGCGGACCGCCCTGACTACCCGGGAAGACCTTGCGGTCGATCTTCTTCGCAAGTTCCTCGTCGTCGGTCAGGATCAGGCCGCCTCGCGGTCCCCGAAGCGTCTTGTGGGTCGTCGTGGTGACGACATGGGCATGCGGGAAGGGCGAAGGATGCACGCCGGTCGCGCAGAGTCCCGCGATGTGCGCGATGTCGGCGAGCAGGAACGCGCCGACCTTGTCCGCGATCGCTCGGAACCGGGCGAAGTCGATCGTCCTCGGATACGCCGAGAATCCGCAGATCACAACCTTCGGACGATGCTCGACCGCGAGCGCCTCGATGCGGTCGTAGTCGAGCAGTTCGGTCTCAGGGTCGAGGTCGTAGTCGACGATCTTGAAGAAGGTGCCGGAGAAGTTCACCTTGAGGCCATGGCTCAGATGGCCGCCCGACTTGATCGGCAGGCTGAGCACCGTGTCGCCGGGGTTCATGAGGGCCATGAACGCGGCGATGTTGGCGTTCGCGCCGCAGTGCGGCTGCACGTTCGCGAAGCCGCACTTGAAGACGGCCTTGGCCCCCTCGCGGGCGAGATCCTCGATAGCGTCGTGGAACTCGCATCCGCCGTAGTACCGCTTGCCGGGATACCCCTCGGCGTACTTGTTGGTCAGCCAGCTGCCCACGGTGAGCATCACGGTGTGCGAGACGTGGT
>JBMSXH010000404.1:0-2829 GCA_049425445.1 Phycisphaerales bacterium
CGTCGAGGAAGACCTTCACCGCGAAGACCGTCTTCACCCGCTCCTCGGGCGTCTGTTTCGTCCGGGGCATTTCATTGAGCACGATCTCGAGCGGCAGCTGCGCCTGCGAGAGCGAGAACGCCGACTCGGCTGCCGCGATCCGCGCCTCGAGCGCAAGCACCCGCTGCCGCGCCTGCTCCAGTCGCTCGCGCGCCGCGGCGTCGTCGAGCCGGGCGATCAGGGCACCAGCCGCGAGCACCTCACCCTCCTCGACCGGCAAGTCGACGATGCGCCCCGCGACCTTGGAGTTCACATAGAGCGGATCGCCTTCGATGCGGCCGTTGGCGAGGAC
This sequence comes from Phycisphaerales bacterium, assembly GCA_049425445.1. GTDB lineage: Bacteria > Planctomycetota > Phycisphaerae > Phycisphaerales > SM1A02 > VGXO01. The sequence goes on from JBMSXH010000404.1 coordinate 332, forward strand.
GAGGCCCTCGGGCATGTCGCGCGAGCCGAACACCAGCTCCCGGGCCAGGAAGAAGGTCACCGCCCCGGCCGCGGCCACGAGAAGAATCCAGCGCCAGACTCGGCTCATCGACGCTCCGGATCACGAGGTTCAAGCGGGGTCCCGTCGGAAGGGCGGGTCGATGCTACGGCGGGCGTCCGAACTCGAGCCCTTGCGACGGCAGGGCATTCACCCCGTCTTCGCCGCCGTCGGTCGGCTCAACTCGAGGGCGCGCCCTCGGGCGGCGCTTCGGGGCGATCGAACACGAGCACCTCGTCGAGCGGCTTCCGCACGATGGACGGCACCCTCGCGTCGTCGGCCGGATAGCCCACCGGCAGCAGCAGGAACGCCCGTTCGTGCTCGGGCCGATGCAGCAGCTTCTGAAGGAACGCCATCGGGCTCGGGGTATGGGTGAGGGTCGCGAGACCGGCGTGATGGATCGCGGCGATGAGGAATCCCGCGGCGATGCCGACCGATTCGTTGACGTAGTAGACGAGGTCGCTCGAGCGATCGGGACGGTCGTCCTTCATGCACTTGAAGAGGACGATCAACCACGGCGCGATCTCGAGGAAGGGCTTCGACGGATCCGTGCCGAGCGGGGCGAGGTCGCGCAGCCACTCGGCGCTCGCTCGCTTGGCGTAGAAGAGACGCTCCTCCTCCTCGGCGGCGAGGCGGATCTCGCGCTTGAGCGCCGGATCCGAGACCGCGACGAATCGCCAAGGCTGCTTGTTCGCGCCGCTCGGCGCACTCGCCGCGGTGGCGACGAGCGCTTCGATCGTCTCCCGCGAGACCGGGCGATCGCTGAACTCGCGCACCGAACGCCGGGTGCGCAGACGATCGCGAAACGCCTTCGCGGCCGCCTCCGCGCCTTCGGGCGCTTCATGGAATCGAAGCGGCACGAGGTTCGGTGTGGTCATGGCGTCGCCTCCGTGGCGGCGTCGCTCGACGTGTGTCCCGGCGGCGGCCCCGGCCGCATGCGCCGCGCGACGACGAATCCGCAGAGCACCGCCCCGGCACCGGCGAAGGTTGCGTACGCGGTGCCGCGGGCGAAGGCGTGACGGGCGGCTTCCAGAGCGGGCGCCGCCGCGGAGTCGGATGCCGGCACGGGGGTGTCGGCCACGATCGATTCGGCGGGCCGCTCGGCGCGGCGAAGCGCGAGCTCCGCCTCGGGGCCCTGCACCGCGATCGAGATCGCGGCCGCGACGGCCACGCCGATCGTGCCGCCGAGCTGACGGAACGTCTGCACGAGTCCCGAGATCTGTCCGCGGGTCTCGTTGGACGCGCGGCTCAGGGCATCGGTGTTGGCGGGGCTCATGATGAACGCGATGCCCGCGCCGAGAATCGCCAGGCCGATCGCGATGGGGATGTACTGCTCGGTGAGGAAGCCGAACCCCTGAACGACGAGTCCGATCGTCGCGGCGAGCGTGCCGAAGGTCGCGACCGGCCGCACGCCGACGCGGTCGTAGCGACGGCCCGAGACGTGGACGAGCACCAGGATCGGCAGCATCAGCGGCAGCATGCTGAGCCCGGCGCGAAGCGGCGAGAGGCCGAGCACCCGCTGCACGTAGAGCGACCCTTGCACGACGAGCGCCGCCATCGAGAGCTGCGTGAGCCCGATCAGGATCGCGTTGGAGAGAAGCTGCCGGTCGGCGAAGAGCCGCAGGCGAAGCAGCGGCTGCTCGATCCGAAGTTGCCGGCGCACGAAGAGGGCGATCAGTACGGCGCCCGCCACGAACGCGCCGACCACCGGCAACGCGAAGGCCCGAGGCGAGCCGTCGTCGGAGACGGTGCCCGCCTCCTGGATCGCCCAGACGACGAGCGGCAGGCCCGCGAGCAGGATCGCGGCACCGAGCCAGTCGATGGCGCGGTTTTCGCTGCGCGGGCTGCGCGGCTTTGCGGCCTTGAGCAGCAGGAGCGTCGCGGCGGCGACGGGCAGGTTGATCCAGAAGACCCACGGCCAGCCGATCGACTGGGCGATCAGGCCGCCGAGCGCCGGCCCGAGCGACATGAAGAGCATCGGGATGCCGACGTAGACCGCCATCGCCTTGCCGCGCTCGCCGGGCGCGAAGTGCTCGATCACCAGCGACGAGGAGGCGGGCTGCATGAGGCTGGCGGCGAGGCCCTGCCCGACGCGCCCGGCCAGAAGCATCGTGCCGGTGGTGGCGAAGCCGCAGAGGGCGCTTGCGAGGGCGAAGAGCGCGACACCGATCGCGAACGCGCGAACCTTGCCGAACAGGTCGCCGAGGCGTCCGCCGATCGCCATGGTCGCGGCGAGGGCGAGCATGTAGGCGTTGACGACCCAGTTGACGCCGGCTTCGTCGAGGCCAAGGTCGCCCCCGATCTCGGGCAGCGCGATGCCGACCACGGTGATGTCGACGAAGATCATCGACAGGCTGCCGGTCATCGCGACGAGCACGAGTCCGCGGCGCGGGGCTGGGTCGTGGGGCGGCGTCATGGGTCGAGGGGCGAGAGCGTAGGCG
>JBMSXH010000405.1:0-2827 GCA_049425445.1 Phycisphaerales bacterium
GGCACCGGAGCCGTTGCAGGAGAGAAGTTCGGATCCAGCGCGGTGGTGCTGGCGCTTCCCGGACTGCCCCCGATGATCACGAAGCTGTCGACCGCCGGTTCGAGGCCGGGCAACGCAAGCGAGGCGCCGGGAGACCAGGTTCCAGGCAGCGACTGAAGCGTGTTGAGGTCGCTGTGACGGAATGCGGCCGAACCCGCGTTTGCGATCGACGCATTGAAGGCGTTGACCACGACGACCGACGACTGCGCGAACTCCGCGTAGACATCGATCACCGAGTACTCGATGCCGGCGGAACTGACGATCGAGGCCTCCCCCGCAAAGCCGATGAAGTCCGCGGCATGTCCCGCGCCGACCATCGCGGCTGCGGCGGCGGCACACGCCCACTCGCAGGGCCTATCTCTCATCCACCTTGCCATTGGAAACACCTCGCCGTCTGAGGGTGCGAACCTCGCTCACCATCCACACTTGGCGACAGCCCGCTTCGGTCTCGAACTGAGAGTCGCGACGCCAAGTTACTTGACAGTCACGCCGAGTCGCCCAGGGACTCGCCAGAATGTCGAACTCGCGACTCGTCCGCCTCATGGGTCACTCCGAGCACACGTCGCATCCGTTATCGCTCCTGCGCTCAGTCGCATGCTCCCCACGCCAGCAGCAGATATCCCAGATCGCCGCCGTTGACGATCCCGTCGCCGGTGAGGTCCTCCGGGCCGCCCGAGTCGCCCCCCGCCTGGATGAGCTGCGAGATGTCGGCCCCATCGACCACACCGTCGTGGTTGAGGTCGCCGAAGCACTCGAGGCAATCGGAGGTGCCGTTGCCGTCACCATCCAGATCCGGATTGCCGCAGCCGCAGTCTCCGGGCGACTGCTTGAGGGGGTCACTCGGGCAACCGTCGCAGAGATCGCCAGTGCCGTCGCCGTCGGAATCGACCGAGCCGCACGTGGGCTCCTCGACGTATCGGATGACGAATCGCATCTCGGTTCCGGTGCACGCCGGATTGAGTGCGGCGGACGCCGTGATTCGGAAGGTGGTGTCACCGATGGCGGAGATCGCGGCGTTGTAGTTGGCCGCGGGAATCGCCGTGGTTCTCGACGCCATCACGCAGTCGCCTCCGGACTGGCCCAGCACGACGCCGAAGTTGGTCGAACCGATCCTGAGCGACAGCGTCTCGTTCGAACCGCCGTGATCCGCAACCGCCATGATCGTGAATTCGACGTTCGTCCCGGCATGCGCGAGCGGCAGATCCTCCAGCGTCGTTTCGATCCACTGGCCATCCACCGGTGGAGTCAGCAGCGGCGAGGTCCGCTGAACCATCGACGCGCCGGCATCAGGAAGCGTCTCGCAGCGAAAGTTGGCCATCGCGACGGCAGTCTGTTCGATCGTGCGAGCATTGTCGGCGGAGGTGGTACCCGTCGGCACCCCGTCCCACTCGACAATCGGACTCGAGAAGCGAGGCCAGCGGATGCCGGGGTTGTAGGCCATCACGGTGCGCCACCCGGTTCCGCTCGTGCCGACGAATCGATGTCCAACCGAGTACGGAAACACCCCGCCATTGGTGCAGCCGCCGCCATCGCCCGGCGCGTGGCAGCAACCCTGGTTGTGGGCGACCTCGTGGGGAAAGGAGAGGTTGCCGATCGCGCAGTCCCAGACCACCACGCTGAAGCCGAATGCCGGGTCGGTGTAGCCGACCAGGTAGGCGCTGCCGCAACTGTTCGGATTGTCTCCGGTCAGAAGCGCCACCAGATCCGCTCCCGCCGCATCGCGCTCCGCGTGGATGGCGTCGAGTTCGCCGTCACTCGTGCCCTGGAGATCCGAGAGCACCGTGGCGCCTCCGTCGCCGGCGTAGGCCTCCGTCGTCCCGAAGCCGACGCCACGCATCATCAAGGGAATGCCGCTCGCGAGATACACATGGTTCGAGACGGCGATCGAGGCCTCGGCGATGGCGCGGATCGCAACCTCGCCGCCCGCCTGGGTGGCCGCAGTCGGCGTCCACTTGACGAGCACATCGAGACGGGATCCGTCGTCGCAAGTCCCGGCGAGGCCCCCCATGCCCTCTGGTTCGATCCCGCCGGGCGGCGTGATCGCACCGAGACATCCAGGCAGTTCGCCGTCGCGCTGGAAGACCCTTGAGACGCCATCACCGAGCGGAACGACCTGAATCACTCGGCCATCACCGCGATCCAGCGCCATCATGGTGCCCACGGAGGTATCGACTTCAAGCGTCGTGCCACGAAGTCGCCCGCGCGCGTCGACGATGCGTCCTTCGCGAACCGCCGGCGTGCGAAGGACCTCCTCGAGGACGTGGGTGCCAAACGCTCCGAGATCCACGAGGCGCCGGACACGACCGTCGGTCTCCTCGGCAGGCGTCTTGAAGATCAACCCTGTCTCCAGGGTCTGCTCCAGCCAGAGGGAACCGTGACCTTCCACGAAGGCCGGAGTCCCGAGGATGGAATCGTCGGCCTCGCCTCGATCGGATGCGATCGCTGCGGTCGTCGATCCCGCAGCGATCGTCCCGAAGGACATGAGGCCACGCATGAGGCACGGCGCAAGCCATGGACTCCGACATGAACGGTGATTGGACGTCATCGTGGACCACCAGATTGATCGAGCACCTTCCATCGACTCTCAAGCGGGCCGGGGCGCCCCGATCTCGCTCGCCGGGACGGCAACTCGCCGCCCGGAAGACCTCCTTGACGACAAACCATGTCCCGTCTTGGGGCAGTTCGCCATCAGGCAAACACCTCGATGGCGCTCAGGCCGCGAGACCGAGGACGCCGCACGCGACGCCGCCGCCGACCGAGCGGGGAACAAGCTCGGCCGACGGCGGCC
>JBMSXH010000406.1:0-2825 GCA_049425445.1 Phycisphaerales bacterium
CCCAGCAGGGCGGCGCGGGGCAGGGCGGCGGTGGCGGCGGCGGCGGCGCCGGGGGGGGGGGCGGCGGCTTCGGCGGCGGCGGCGGCGGCGGCGGCGGCGGCTTCGGCGGCGGTGGCGGTGGTGGCGGCGGCGGTGGCGGCGGCGGCGGCGGCATCTTCGGCGACCCCGGCGACGAGCCCGAGCGGCGCAGTCGCGAGGAGCTCATCGAGCAGATCATCACGATCATTCAGGAGCAGGTCGATCCCGAGGGCTGGCGTGATCTCGGTGGCGACACCGGCATGATCCAGGAGCTCAACGGCAACCTGATCATCACCAACACCCCCCGCAACCACCGGGAGATCGAGGGGCTCCTCAGCCAGCTCCGCACGATCCGAGCCCTGCAGGTGAACGTCGAGACTCGGCTCATCAACGTCTCGATGGAGTGGTTCGAGCAGATCGGCGTCGACCTCGACGTCTACTTCAACACCAACGACGCCATGTACAACCAGGCGTTGGCGGCCGACCAGAACTTCCAGCTCAGCGACTTCTTCTACTCGGGCCAGCCGCGTGACGGCGCGATCCGCAACGGCACCCTGAAGAACCCGGTCATCTTCGACGCGATCGGCCAGAACGCCGACTTCGCGAACACCACCGCCAGCGGTGCGGCGTTCGGCATCCCGAGCGCCGACGGCACCACGATCGAGTACGTCCCGGGGCCGGGCGGCACGCCGATCGCCCGTCATAAGCGGGGCGTCAACGGTGCGAGCGGATGGGCGCCGATCGGAGTCGTGCAGGATTCGAGCGGACTCGTCGACACGCTCGCGGCCGGTGCCTTCAAGACCGCGGTCGGTGCAGCGGGCATCCTGAATCCGGCACTCACCGTCGGCATCAGCTTCCTCGACGACATCCAGGTCGACCTGCTGATCAACGCCACGCAGGCCGATACCCGCAGCGTGGTGCTCACCGCACCCCGCCTGACCCTCTTCAATGGTCAGCGTTCCTGGATCAGCGTCGCGAAGGGCATCAGCTACATCGCCGGCCTCACGCCGGTGACGGGTGACGCCTCGGGTGCGTTCGACCCGCAGGTCGGTGTCGTGTACCAGGGCTTCGTGCTCGACGTCGAAGCCGTGATCTCGGCGGATCGTCGGTACGTGACCATGACCGTGCAGTTCGGCCTCAACGAGGACGTCCGCTTCCGCGACTACCGGATCACCGGTGCCGCTGGTGGCGGCGACATCGGCGGCGGCCGGGCATCGACCTTCGAAGGCACGATCCAGCTTCCCGAACTTCAGGGCACGCAGATCAACACCACGGTCTCGGTGCCGGACAAGGGAACCATCCTGCTCGGTGGTCAGCGAAAGGTCCAGGAGGTCGAGGTCGAGGCGGGCGTTCCGGTGCTCTCGAAGATCCCGTGGGTCAACCGCTTCTTCACCAACCGCGCGACGGAGAAGCAGGAACTCACCACGCTGCTGCTGATTCGTCCCGAGATCATCATCCAGACCGAAGAGGAGGACCGGCTGTTCAAGGGTCTCTCCGATCGCATCGGATCCGGCGCCTACGTCGGTTATTGATTGATCGCCACGCCGACTCCCAGGAACCCGACCATGTCCGCCGGCACCGCCCGCATCAACGTCCGTCACCGCGACAGCGGCGTCGTTCAGGTCGGCTTCGCTGAGAAGCGCATCGCCGACGCCCTCATGATCCAGCAGATCGGGGAGGAGATCGGCAAGCTCGTCGATGCCGAGCAGAAGCCCCGCATGCTGCTCTCCTTCCGCAACGTCGACTTCCTGTCGTCCGCGGCCCTGTCGATGCTGATCGGCGTCAACACCCGCGTGAAGGCCAAGGGCGGCAAGCTTCGGCTGGCCGAGATCAAGCCCGACATCTATCAGATGTTCAAGATCACGAAGTTGCACTCGCTGTTCGAGATCTTCGACACGGTCGAGGATGCGGTGAAGGGCTTCTGATCGCCGTCGGCGTGGTGCTGGAGACGCCTACTCGGCGTCCACCGGCCCGATTCATGCCGACTCCCGGATGTCTCCAGCCATGAGCGCCCCGACCGATCCCTTCACCGCCAGCGCCGAGTTCGGCGCGACCGCCGAAGGGCTCTCGGAGTTCGAGGCCCGGATCGACGCCGCGTTGGCCGCCCACGGCTACGCGGATTCGGAGGCGTTCGCGATTCGCCTCGCCATCGAGGAGGCGGTCTCCAACGGCATCCACCACGGCAATCGGCGCGATCCGTCGAAGTCGGTGCAGGTCGAGTGTCGCGTGGATTCGGACTCGGTGCGGGTGGCCGTGCAGGATCAAGGCGAAGGCTTCGATCCAAAGGCGGTTCCAGATCCGACCGACGAAGCCAACCTCGAGATCCCGTCGGGGCGCGGAATCATGCTGATGGGCGCGTACATGAGCGAGGTTCGGTATGTCCCTCCCGGGAACCGGGTCGAGATGACCTACCTTCGCGGATCGCAGTCCTCCGAGGGCTGATCGGCCGGGCCCTTTTGATCAGCGGTCGGGGGAAAGGTCTCGAAGGCCGTCCCGGATCGAACGCTCGCCGGTCGCGAGGCATCGCGCGATGAGGCGAGCGGGGCAGGATCCGATCTCGACCGATCACCCGGAAACAATCCGACGCCGATGCGACGTCCGTTCGGCGTTCTAACTCGCTCCCCATCCGCGCGGTCGATTGCGAGCGATGGCGTGTGGATCGTCGGGTGTCGCCTCACCATCGGATCCTTCGCGATCGTGCCGGCGACCTTCCGCGATCACGTACATCTCGACACTTTCAGCCCGAGAGGCGGGCGGCTTGAAGCCCTTGACCTGCTCGAAGAGGGTGCGGGTTCGCTTGAGAAGCT
>JBMSXH010000407.1:0-2814 GCA_049425445.1 Phycisphaerales bacterium
TCGCCGCACCAGCGGCGAGTCGTGGAACGACGCGCTGCGCATTCCCGGCGTGCGCATCGTCTCAAGCACCCGGTGCAGCGACGCGAGCATCGCGCCGGCGCTCGATCCCGCCCCCACCGTGCGCGGATAGCGCGCGCCCTCGACGAATTCGACCAGTTCCCACGCGGAGCCGCCGACCACCGCGACGCTTCGGCCCTCGAGATCGCGTCGGATCGCCGGCACGCGGAAGCCGCGTTCGGCGAGCGCCGCCTGGATCTCGGCCCCGACGTCGGACGCCGCGCCGCCATTGGGGCGTCGGCGCTTGAGAAGCAGCCGCTCACCACGGTGCTCGACGAGGAACTTGGGCGCCCGCTTCGATCCTCGGGGGACGACCCGCACCCGCGCTTCGGCGATCCCGAAGCGACGCAGCGCCTCCAGCACCTCCTCGCGCCGAACCGCGCCGTCCCGCGGCGAGGCAGGCGTCCCGGCGGGATCTTCAGGAGCATCCCCCACGCGGCGGCCTCCTCGAAGCTGCGCGATCGGCGCCTCGCGCCGATCACTCGACGTTCTGGGCCTGCTCCTTGATCCGCTCGATCAGGCCCTTGATCTCGACGACCTCGCGGGTGATCTCCGCGTCGCTCGACTTGCTCGCGATGGTGTTCGCCTCGCGAAGCATCTCCTGCGCGAGGAAGTCGAGCACCCGTCCCGCCGGACGCCCGTCGGTCGGCGTCAGGACCTGCTCGAGCTGCGCGAGATGCCCCCGCAGACGAATGACCTCCTCGGCGATGTCGCTTCGATCGGCGTAGATCGCGACCTCGCGGAGGAGATCCTCCTCGCGAAGCGCGGTGCCCGACTCGGCGAGCAGCGCATCGATCCGGGTCCGCAGCCGCTCGCGGTAGCCGACCACCACCTCGGGCGATCGCGTCGCGATCCGCTCGAGTCTCGTGGAGAGTTCGCCGCCGAGGTCGCGGAGCTGGACCGCCAGTCCGGCGCCCTCTCGCTGCCGCATTTCGACGAGCCGGTCGCACGCCTCGACGACGAGTTTCGAGATGGCCTCCCTCGCGAGCCCGAGCATCCGGTCGTCGGTGCCGGCCGACTGCGCGATCACGCCGGGAAGACCGAGCAGTTGCGAGGCGTCGATCGTGCAACGGTCGCGAAGTTCGGCGGGGATCGCCGCGTCGAGCTGGGCGAGGTAGGCCACCAGCGCCGCCCGATCGATCGTGGCGGCCAAGGCGCCCGGAGCAGGCGTGAAGCGCACCGCGATCGTCACGCTTCCGCGGCCGAGCCGCTTCGAGGCGAGCTGGTCGATGTCGCCTTCGAGCGCGAGCAGTTCGTCGGGCAGCCGGAGCGTCGACTTGTAGAACTTGCCGTTGACCGCACGGATCTCGACGACGAAGCGGTTTCCGTCGAACTCGCCGCTCGCGGCGCCGAATCCGGTCATCGATCGGATCATGTCGGCTCGATCTCGGAAGCGGGTGCGATGATCAGGGCGTCGCGGCCGGCTCGGACGTGAGCGGAGCCGTGGACGGTTCCGCGGGATTCTCGACCGCCGGGGCCGGCTGCTCCGGCGCCGGAGGCGCGAGGAGCTGCGTGTCGAGCACGTTCAGGGTGATCGCCAACCCGAGGTAGACCACGAACGCGCCGACGGTGGCGACCGTCAGCACGTCGCCGGTGCGTCCGCCGAAGGCCGTGTCGGTGCCGCCGCCGCCGGCGCCGCCGAAGGCACCGGCGAGACCGCCGCCTTGGGGACGCTGCACGAGGATGATCAGCACCAGCGCGACCGACGCGAAGATGAAGAGGACCGTGAGGGGAGCGAGGATCGCCATGGTGAAGAACGACTCCGAACGGACGGGAGCGTGACGGGCGTCAGGAAACCCTGGACGCCGCGGCACGACAGATCGCCGCGAACGATTCGGCCTTGAGGGAGGCTCCTCCGACGAGCCCGCCGTCGATCTCCGGCCGACCGAACAACTCGGCGGCGTTCGCGGCCGTCACCGAGCCGCCGTAGACGACCCGGGTCGCTGCGGCGAGTTCCGGATCATACAGGTCCCCGAGGGTCTGACGGATCCATCGATGGGCTTCCGCGGCGTCGTCGGGGTGGGCGGTCCGCCCGGTCCCGATCGCCCAGACCGGCTCGTAGGCGACCACGATCGACCGGAACCAGGCCGCATCGAGCCCTTGAAGGCCCGATCGGACCTGATGCACCAGGGTTCGCTCGGCGTGTCCCCCCTCCCGCTCGGAAAGCGTCTCCCCGACGCAGAAGACCACCTTCAGGTCGCCGCCGAGGGCCCGACGGACCTTCTCGCGGATCACCGACTCCGGCTCCTCGATCCCGTGGCGGCGTTCGCTGTGGCCGACGATCACCCACCTCGCCTCGAGATCGTCGAGCATGCCGGCGCTCACCTGCCCGGTGAAGGCTCCATCCTCGTGGGCCGAAAGGTCCTGCGCCCCGAGCGAGGGCGGCCCGTGCCCGATCGCCCGTCCGACCGCCTGCAGATGGGGAAACGGAGGGAAGACCACCACGTCGACGGCGGAATCGACCGGCTGACTGGTGAGCGCCGCATGGACGTCCTCCGCGAGCTCCACCGCCGAGGCGAGGCGAAGGTTCATCTTCCAGTTGCCACCGATGAAGGGACGGAGGGGGGGCATGGGGGCAAGAGTAGGAGAAGAGGAGAAGAGGAGAAAGGAGACGGAGCGAGAAGAGAGGAGAGAGGAGAGAGGAGAAAGGAGAAAGGAGACGAACCTTGGTCAAGCCGTCCGCCTTAGGTGCAGCGCTTCGCCCTCCGGGTCCATCAAGTCCATTCAGTCCATCCCGTCCAGAGGACCGCCCGCCGA
>JBMSXH010000408.1:0-2814 GCA_049425445.1 Phycisphaerales bacterium
GGTCGCCTGCACGCCGCCAACGGCGTGCATCGCCGCTTCGCGACTCGACCGTGCTCCGACCCAGGAGCCCGACGTGATCGACTCACCATCCGTGTCTGCGCGGTACGCCCCCGTCACCCTCTCCAACGTCGCCCGAGCCCCGGAGTGGGCGGCACTCGACCCGGAGCTTCGCGAGGCCATCGAGGTGGTTGCGCGAGTCCTTCCCTTCCGGACGAATCGCTACGTGATGGAGGAGCTGATCGACTGGTCGCGCGTGCCGGAGGATCCGATCTTCCAGCTCACCTTTCCGCAGCGCGGCATGCTCGAGGAGTCGCACTACGAGGAGGTCCGACGGCTCGCGACCGAAGGCGGAGATCCCGCCGCCCTCAAGAGTGCGGTCGCCCGCATCCGCCGCGAACTCAATCCGCACCCTGCCGGGCAGCAGACCGACAACGTGCCGCACATCGACGGCGAGCCGCTGCCGGGGGCGCAGCACAAGTATCCGCAGACGCTCCTCTTCTTCCCATCGCAGGGGCAGACCTGCCACGCCTACTGCACCTTCTGCTTCCGCTGGGCGCAGTTCGTGGGCGAGGACGATCTTCGATTCCGCTCCAACGACGCGGAGCTCCTCACCCGCTACCTCGCCGAGCACGAGGAGATCAGCGATCTCCTCTTCACCGGCGGCGATCCGATGGTGATGAAGTCGGAGATCTTCCGTCGCTACGTCGATGCGATCGTCTCCGACCCGCGCCTCGAGCACATCCAGACGATCCGCATCGGCACCAAGAGCCTCGCCTACTGGCCGCAGCGATACGTCACCGATCCCGACGCCGACGAGCTGCTGCGCACGTTCGAGGAGATCGTCGCGAGCGGACGCACGCTCTCGATCATGGGCCACTACTCCCATCCGGTCGAGTTCTCGACTCCCGTCGCCCGCGAGGCCGTCGCGCGGGTGCGCTCGACCGGGGCGAACATCCGCATGCAGAGCCCGGTGATCCGCCGCGTCAACGACGATCCCGAGGCCTGGCAGTCGATGTGGCGGGAAGGCGTGCGGCTCGGCTGCATCCCCTACTACATGTTCGTCGAGCGCGACACCGGTGCTCGTCGCTACTTCGAACTGCCGCTGGTCCGCTGCTGGGAGATCTTCCGCGAGTCCTATGCGGGCGTCTCGGGCATCGCCCGCACGGTGCGCGGTCCGTCGATGTCGGCCTGGCCCGGCAAGGTCCACATCCTCGGCGTGCGGGACGTCGGCGACGAACCGGCGTTCATCCTGCAGTACCTGCAGTGCCGCCGGCCCGAACTCGTCCGACAGCCCTTCTTCGCCAAGTTCGACCCGGAGGCGACCTGGTTCGATCAGCTCGAGCCGCTCACCGAGGCCGACGCCCCGATGTTCCCGCAGCATTGGGAAGGCTCGAGAAACTTCGTGCCGTTGACGATCGACGAGGAGTGATCGCGGCCCCCTCGCTTCACGGGCGATCCGCGTGCTTCATCGGCCGGACGCCACGCGGTGCACCGTGGCGTGCAGATCGGCGGTCAGTTCGGGCGTCTTCGCATAGCCACCCGACAGGAGCAGCGTGATGGGGATGCCGCGTTCGCGCAGGGACTCGATCACGAACCGATCCCGCGCCCGAAGGCCCTCCCGCGTCATCGCGAGCCTTCCGTAGCGATCGCCGACGACCACGTCGACGCCGGCGAGGTAGAAGCAGAGATCCGGCCTGGCCTGCTCGATCGCGCGAGGAAGATGCTCGGCGAGCGCGTCGAGATAGGCGAGATCACCCGTGTGGTCGGGCAGCCCGACATCGAGATCCGACGGGATCTTCCGCAACGGGAAGTTCTTCTCCCCGTGCATCGAGAAGGTGAACGCCTGCTCGTCGCCCGCGAGGCATGCCGCGGTGCCGTTGCCCTGGTGCACGTCGAGATCGACCACGAGAAACCGGGTCGCGAGCCCGCGGCGGCGGATCTCGCCCACCGCGATCGCGACGTCGTTGAGGACGCAGAAGCCCTCGCCCGCGTCCGGCAGGGCGTGGTGGGTTCCGCCGGCGAGATTGGCCGCGACGCCGTCCTCGAGCGCCATCTCGCCAGCGAGCAGCGTGCCGATCACGGCCAATCTGCTCCGCCGCCACAGAGGCGCCGACCACGGCAGCCCTAGCCTGCGCTCGGCGTCCCGCGAGAGCGAACCCGATGCGAGGGCGTCGAGGTAGTCCCGGCCATGCACCGTCGCGAGCAGTTCGAGATCCGCCTCGTCCGGCTCGACGATCTCCGCGGGCCGGCAGATCCCCTCCCGCTCGACGAGTTCCCGCAGGATCGAGAACTTCCGCATCGGGAAGGGATGCCCTTCCGGCAACGCGACCTCGTAGTCTCGATGGTGGCAGGCTCGCACGGCGGCTCGTCGAACTACTCGACGGGCGGCACCGAGAGCCGCATCCCCACGCGAATTGCGCCCGGGTCCGCACCGATCGTCGACCGGTTCGCCTCGTAGAGACGTCGCCATTGCGCCGAATCGCCGTAGAGCGATGCCGCGATCGAGGAGAGCGTCTCGCCCTCGACGACGACATGCACCCGGGCCGCCGCCGGAGCCGACGGCTCGAGCGTCTCGGGAATCGAACACGTCTCGACCGCTGGCAGGACGATCTCGGTGCCGATGGCGAGGCGATCGATGTCGAGAGCGGGATTGGCGTCGGCGATCCGACGCCAGAGCGATGCGTCGCCGTAGAACCGCTCGGCGATCGCGGAAAGCGTCTCACCCGATTGGATGCGATGACGCCGCGCGGATGGCAACTCCGTTCCGGCCAGCGAACCACTCGTCTCCTCCGTCGTCGTCGGCTCGTCGTCCGC
>JBMSXH010000409.1:0-2788 GCA_049425445.1 Phycisphaerales bacterium
CCGCGTCGAGCCGACGGCACGGCGGGCACCACGTCGCATAGAAGTCGAGGAAGACCAACTTGCCATCCCGCGCGGCCTCCTCGGCCGCGTCCTCGAAGGCGATCGCCCGGAACGGCGGCGCCGCCGGATCGATGGGCGCCCCGCAGGAGGTCGCGACGACGATCACGAAGGCGGCGACGATCGATCGGAGTGGGTTCATCGCGGCAAGCGTAGGTCCCGCGTTCGCGCAAGGCTCGACGGGCGAGATCGCGGCTCAGGATCTCGACGAAGCCGCCCGCTCGAGGCGACCGTGGATCCCTCGACGTATCCTCCCGATCGATGCAAGCCCACGGAGCGACGACCGGTCGCCAATCCCTCCTTCGCGACCTGCTCATCCTTCCGGGTCTGCTCACCGCGATCGCGACGTTCGTCGGATTCGAGCCTCAGGGTGCGACGACCAGCATGGTCGGCATGCTGTGGAGCCTCTGGATCGTCGCGTCGATCCTGTTGGCGGCGTTCCGCGCGATGGCCCATGCCGATCACCTGGCCGAACTTCTCGGGGAGCCGATCGGCACGATCGTCCTGACCATCTCCGCGATCACCATCGAGGTCGCCGCGATCTGCGCGATCATGCTGCATGCCTCCTCCGACGAGGAGGCGGTCGTGGTCCGCGACACGATGTTCGCGGTGCTGATGATCATCCTCAACGGGCTCGTCGGCGGCGCGCTCCTGATCGGAGGCCTGCTCAAGCGCGAGCAGTCCTTCAACCTGCAGTCCTCGGCGGCCTACATCCCGCTCATCGTCGCGCTTGCCGCGCTCACCCTCGTGCTGCCTCGGTTCACCCGATCGGCCGAGGGCGGCTGGATGAGCGACCCGATGGAGGTCTTCGTCGGCGCCGCGTCGCTGGTGGTCTATCTCACGTTCCTCTGGCTGCAGACCTCGCGGCATCGCGAGTTCTTCGCACACCAGGAGGACGCCGCGCCGGTGCACGCGTCGACCGACCCCGTGGCCAACCAACCGAGCCATCCGGCTCCGCCGGATCGACGCCGCGCCGTGATCGTGTCGTCGGCCGTCCTCGTGGTCGCCCTGCTCGTCGTGGTCGGGCTCGCGGAGGGCCTCGGCCCGCGCGTCTACGGCATGCTCGACGCGTTCTACCTGCCGGCTCCGATCGGAGGCGTGCTGATCGCCTTGCTCGTGCTCGCCCCGGAGGGACTCGCCTCGCTCAAGGCGGCCGGCTCCAACGACATGCAGCGGACGATCAACGTGCTGCTCGGCTCGGCGCTCGCCACGATCGGCCTCACCGTGCCGGCGATCATGGTCTTCCGCTGGATCACGGGAATCGACCCGGAGATGGGCCTCGATCCCCCCTCCATCGTGCTGCTCGCGATCACGCTGCTGCTGTCGGCGGTCAACCTCACCCGCGGGCGCGTGAACGCCCTGCAGGGCATCGTCCACCTGCTGATCTTCTTCGCGTGGATCGCCGTGATCTTCGACGAGGCTTCGGCGGACTGATCGATCCTCAGCGTCGACGTCGTCGCGCGAGCCCCGCACCGATCGCCAGCGTCGCGGCGGTCGCGGGCGCGGGAACCACGCTGATCGTGAGCGAGTCGAATTCGATCCCCACCGGGCTCGCCGGCCCATCCTCGATGAGCCAGTTGTAGTTCGTCAGTCCGTCGTACTCGTAGGTTCCGACCGCATCGAGGATGTCGAGCGACTCGAGCAGGCCCCCGGAATAGGTGACGGAGAAGTCGTGGGAGAACCGCCCGAAGACGCCGACCTGGGCGAGCGGCACGCCGATCGGGAAGTCGACGCTCCGCGAGATGAAGAAGCCGTCGACGGCGGGATCGTCGTTCCGCAGCACGAAGTAGGGAGTCTGCCCGGCGGGGAACGGGGACTGCAGTCCCACCGAGACGCCGCCTCCCGCGAGCGAGAACGACGCCTGGTCGATCGCGTAGCCCCGCGTCGGGTAGGTCGGACTGTTCACGAAGTCGTCGCTGTCGAGGAGGAAGGAGAGCACCACCGAGGTGCCTGCGGTCAGCGAACCGATCGGCGGCGCGGAGACCTGATTGAACTCGACGGTGCCGGCGATCTCGACGAGCACGATCTCGGCCTGCGCCACCCCCGCCGCCAACGCCGCCGCCATGGACATGCACGCGACTCGATCGATCACCTTGCTCATGGAACCCATTCCTTCCCTTGGATGGTGGAGTCGCGGCCCAGCGCGGCCTCCATCCGCCGCGAGACCGCGAGGTCCCGAGCGGACCCCTCAAGGTGCCTTGGTTCCCGGACCGTGCAAGCGGCAGTTTCGAACTTCGCGGGCCATCGGAGCGGCTCCGGTCCACCGGCGGGGCCGTCGCTCAGGGGAACACGCCGCGGAGGTCGTACACCTCGCCGATCCGCTCGCAGGCGGCGGCATAGGCCGCGGTTCGGAGGTCGCAGTCGTACCGGGCTCGCGCCTCGCGGGTCCGAGCCGCGGCAGCCTGCATGTGACGCCGCAGTCCTTCGTCGACCTCCGCGGCCGACCAGAGCGTGGCGCTGCGGTTCTGCACCCACTCGAAGTACGAGACCGTGACGCCGCCGGCGTTGCAGAGGATCGCCGGCAGCACCTCGATGCCCCGCTGCAGCAGCACCGCATCGCCCTCGGGCGTGGTCGGGGCGTTCGCCGCCTCCGCCACGACGGTGGCCTTGATCTGCGCGGCCTTCGAGGCGTCGATCATCTGTTCGAGCGCCGCGGGGATGAACACGTCGACCTCGGTCGAATAGAAGGTCGCCTCGTCGATCGCCGTGGCGGCGCTGTAGCCCGCCACGC
>JBMSXH010000410.1:0-2787 GCA_049425445.1 Phycisphaerales bacterium
TGCCTTCGATTCGTGGATCCTTCGGGCGTGCAGCGCACCATCCTGATCGACGTGCCGCCCGATCATCGCGAGCAGTCGCTTCGGCACGGGCTCGACCGCTGCGACGCGATCGTCGTCACGCACGACCATGTCGATCACGTCTGGGGGCTCGACGAGGTGCGGCGCTACAACGTGCTGATGGCCGCTCCGATCGAGGTGTGGGCGTCGCGGGAATCGCTCGACGGCCTGCGCCGCGTGTACCGGCACGTCTTCGAGCGCACCACGAACGTCAACGACTCCTTCGTCGCCGACCTGATCGCGCGGCCGATCGAGGAGGATCGCCCCTTCGATCTGTTCGGGCTGCGCTTCACGCCGGTGCCGCTGCTGCACGGGCGCCTGCCGATCCTCGGCTTCCGCATCGAGGCGGTCGATGCTCGCGGCGAGGTGCTCGCGGCGCAGCCCGGTCCGCTGCCGCTCGCCTACTGCACCGACTGCTCGGCGATCCCTCCGAAGTCGTGGTCATTGCTGCGTGGGCTGCGAACGCTCGTGCTCGACCTGCTTCGGTATCGGCGGCATCCCACGCACTTCACGGCGGACGAGGCGATCGCCGCCGCGGCGCAGATCGGGGCCGGCCGCACGCTCTTCATCCACATGACCCACGACATCCGTCACGCCGAACTCGACTCGAGGCTTCCGCCCGGCATGAACCTCGGCTACGACGGCATGACCTTGACGTGACTCAGGTCGTCGCTTCGTCGGCGAGGCTCTTGGCGAGGTGCTTGCCCACGAGGCGTGCGACGAGCACGGTGAGATAGGTCTGGCCGAGGATCGCCTCCACGTTCGAGAGGGAGCGGGCGAGATCCGACACCGGCGTGATGTCGCCGTAGCCGACCGTGGTGAGCGTCACCAGGCTGAAGTAGAGCATCAGCCGATGCGGGCCGAGCGACGGGTCGTCGAGGCGGAGCTTCTCCGAGATCGAGAACGCCTCCGGGTTCGCCAGCAGGATCATCGAGTAGCCCGAGGCGAAGATCACCCCGATCAGCATGTAGACCGAGATCGATCCGCAGATCGCGTCGCCATCGACCTGGGTCTTCGTGAAGACCTCGGTCCCGATGAGGAGGCCGATCGCGACGAGGATCAGGCCCGAGGCGAAGAGCGCTGGCACGCCCAGCCAGACGAGCCACTCGTCGCCGAGCACGCGAGCGCCGACTCCCAAGGCGATCGAGACGACCGCCAGCCCGATGAGCGACCAGTACTGGGCGCGATGGTGGTGATAGGTCTGGATCGCGATGAAGAGGAAGCCTGCGTTCACGAGGTCGGAGATGTAGACCGTGTGGTTCGGGGACGTGAAGAGCGGATACGACCCGAACGAGGGGCCGACGATCATGAGCCCGATGAGCGAAGAGAGCAGCCAGACATAGCGTCCGGAGAAGAGGACGCCGAGAAAGCCGAGGACGGTCGGGCGGCGCTGGCTCGAGGGGTGGTGGGCATCGTTCACGTCTCGAAGATCGGCGGCGAGGGCGGGGTCGCTGGAAAACCCGGCTCGGCTCGCGGAGACTGGGAGGATCCCCGCCTGGTCACCCGCACCGAGAACAGCCCATGATCGATCGCCACGAATCGCCGTCGGAAGCAGGCGGCGCAAACTCGAACGAGAAACCCATCGGGACTCGGCCCTCTCGTCGCGGCATTCTCGTCGCGGGTGCGGCGGTGATCGCCGGCGCGGCTGCATCGGCGATGGGCAGCCAGTCGCGCACGCCGGCTGTCGCGGGTCGTCGTCTTCCCGAGACGGCGCCGGTTGCACGCCGCCATCAGCGGGGACGCAGCCCGTGGCCGCTCTGCCTCGACACCGCGACGATCCGTCCCGCGTCGCTCGAGGACAAGGTCCGGATCGCCGCCGAGGCCGGGTTCGACGCCATCGAGCCTTGGGAAGGCGAACTCGCGGAGTGGGAGCGCTCGGGCAAGCCGCTCGCAGATCTCAAGAAGCGGATCGACGACGCAGGGCTCTTCGTGCCAAGCGTGATCGGCCTGTGGAACGCGATTCCGCCGACCCGCGAGCAGTGGGAGCAGAGCCTGCCCGACTCCCGCAACCGCATGCGGATGGCTTCGGCGATCGGCGCCGAGCACATCCAGGTGGTGCCGCAGCCGGCGCGGCCGTGGCAGGAGTTCGATCTCGCGTGGGCTTCGGCGCGGTACCGGGACCTGCTCGAGATCGGTCTGCGCGACTACCAGATCAACCCCGCGATGGTCTTCGTGCAGTTCCTGCCCGGCGCCGCGCGGCTCGGTCAGGCCGCGGCGATCGCCCTCGACGCCGATCACCCCAAGGCGAAGATCATTCCAGACGTCTTCCACATGCACATCGGCGACTCGGGCTTCTCCGGCATTCGCCATCTGCGCGGCGAGTTCCTCGCGATCTTCCAGTTCAACGATGCGCCTGCGACACCCGCCAAGGCCGAACTCGGCGACGAGCATCGGGTCTTCCCCGGCGACGGCATCCTGCCGCTCGAGCAGTGCCTGAAGGATCTGCTCGCGATCGACTACCGCGGCTGCGTGAGCCTCGAGCTCTACAACCCCGAGTACTGGAAGCGCGATCCGCTCGAGGTTGCGAAGGAAGGCCGGGAGAAGAGCCTCGCGGTCATCGAGAAGGCGTGCGGATCCTGAACTCGCCGACTACTTCGTGAACGCCGGGTGGTTGGGATTGCCGCCCGACTCGATGTAGGCGACGAGGTCGAGGATCTGCTCGAGCTCGAGCGTGCTGAGAAGGCCCATCGGCATCGGTGAGACGGGCGAGGCCTCCCGGGCGACGATGTC
>JBMSXH010000411.1:0-2763 GCA_049425445.1 Phycisphaerales bacterium
TCGATCCCGCCGACGACATCGTCGCCTACCTCAAGCAGCACGAGCACAAGCAGCTGCTGCGCTTCATCACCTGCGGTTCCGTCGACGACGGCAAGTCGACCCTGATCGGTCGCATGCTCTACGACTCGAAGATGATCTTCGAGGACCAGCTCGCCGCCGTGAAGCGCGACTCCGCTCGCTTCGGCACGACCGGCGACGACTTCGATCCCGCACTGCTCACCGACGGACTCCGCGCCGAACGCGAGCAGGGCATCACGATCGACGTCGCCTACCGCTACTTCACCACGCCCAAGCGCAAGTTCATCATCGCCGACACCCCGGGGCACGAGCAGTACACCCGCAACATGGCCACCGGCGCCTCGACCGCCGACGTGGCGGTCATCCTGATCGACGCGCGGCACGGCATGATGGTGCAGACGAGGCGGCACAGCTTCATCACCTCGCTGCTCGGGATCCGCCATGCGGTCATCGCGATCAACAAGATGGATCTCGTCGACTGGGACGAGGCCGTCTTCGACCGGATCCGCGACGACTACCTGCAGTTCGCGGCGAAGCTGCCCGAGCGCGAGATGACCTTCATCCCGATGTCGGCGCTCAAGGGCGAGAACGTCGTGAACCGCGGCGCGAGCCTGCCGTGGTACGCCGGCCCCACCCTGATCGAGCATCTCGAGTCGGTGCCGGTCGCGAGCGATCGCAACCTTCGCGACCTGCGGCTGCCGGTGCAGTGGGTGAACCGCCCGAACCTCGACTTCCGCGGCTTCTGCGGCAGCCTCGCCTCGGGCGTGATCCGCCCCGGCGACGAGATCATGGCGCTGCCTTCTCGGCGACGCTCCAAGGTCGAGCGGATCGTCACCTTCGACGGCGATCTCGATCGCGCCCACGCGCCGCAGGCGGTCACGATCACCCTCGAGGACGAGATCGACGTGTCGCGCGGCGACATGCTCGTCCACCCCGACTCGCTGCCCGAGGTCGGCACCCGCATCGAGGCGACCCTCGTCTGGATGCACGAGGAGCCGATGGTGGCGGGCCGCGAGTACCTCATCAAGCACACCAGCCGCAAGACGCCCGGCGTCTTCGCGGCGATCCGCAACCAGATCGACGTCAACACGCTCGAGTCGTCGCCCGCGGTCGCCCTCGGCCTCAACGAGATCGGCACGGTGCAGCTCGTCGTCCACGAACCGCTCTGCTTCGACGCCTACACCCGCAACCGCACCACCGGCGCCTTCATCGTCATCGATCGCATCTCGAACGCGACGGTCGGCGCGGGCATGATCGTCGGCCCGAGCACGGGAGGCGGCGAGCACTGGGACACTTCGCCCGGCAGCGCGACGCTCGTCAGCGAGCGAAGCCTCGTCGATGCGACCGCGCGGCGGAAGAAGCTCGGACAGTCTCCGGCCACCGTGCTGCTGACCGGACTTTCCGGCTCGGGCAAGAGCGACGTCGCGCATCGGCTCGAGAAGCGGCTCTTCGATCTCGGCCATGTCTCGGTCGTGCTCGACGGGCAGAGCATGCGAAAAGGCCTCAACCGCGACCTCGGATTCTCGGCCGCGGAGCGTTCGGAGAACCTCCGCCGCTCGATGGAGGTCGCGCGGCTTCTCAACGACGCCGGCCTCATTGCGATCGGATCGTTCGTGGCGCCCGAGGAGTCGACCCGCGACCGCGCCCGCGACCTCGTCGGTCGCGACCGCTTCGTGCTCGTCCACCTCGACGCCTCGCTCGATCACTGCCGGCAGGCGCTGCCGGGGCTCTACTCCGACTCGAGCTCGATCGCGCTTCCCGGCGTCGACTTCCCGTACGAGACGCCCCGTGACGCCGACCTGGTGCTCTCGACGGAGTCGCTCGACGCCGACGCCTGCGTCGAGCGGATCCTGGAGCTACTGCGCTCGCGAGGCCTGATCGCCTCCTGATCGCCCATTCGCGAGCGACCGCGGGCGCTTCGACGGGCGCGATGGCGACCGCCATTGGACGCGGCCGCGCGACTTCGGCGCTGCCGCCCGGCCCCACATGGCATCATGGGCACGATGGCCATCCCGTCGTCTCCCCGCCGAGAAGCCGGAGGTCTCCTCGAGACCCTCGGGCAGCTCGCCGTGCTTCCGGCGATCTACGTGGCGGCGGCCACGGCGCTCCTGGCTGCGCTCGCCGACGCAACCATCTCCCCCGCCGCGATCGCCTACTCGGCGCTCGTCGCCTGGCCGGTCTATCTGCTCGATCGGGTGAAGTGGCACGATGCCTGGCTCGACCCCGCCGACACCGCGGCACATCCGCGGCGCCAAGCGCTGCTTGCTCCGCGACGCGTGGCGATCCGAGCGATGTCCGTGGCGATGCTCGCGGCGGCCTCGCTGCTGGCGTGGCGGTTCGCCGCGTCGGCTCGACCGGGACTCTCCGCGCTGGCGATCAGCATGCCGATCCTCGCCGCCATCGGTGCCTGGATCTACGCCGGTCGCCCGCGGCGCCGTCTCCCTCGCCCGAAGGACGTGCTGCCGCTCAAGAGCCCTGCGGTGGGCGTCGCGATCGCGGCCTTCGCCGCCGTCGCCACGCTGGCCTTCGAGGCTCGCAACGCCGCGAACACTTCGATGTTCGAGATCTTCGCACCGCCCGCCCTCGTGCTGGCGACGGCTGCGATCGCGGTTCGAGTGGCGGGCGATGCGATCTGGTGCGACCTCGACGATGCGGAGTCGGATCGAGCGCATCGGACCGCGAGCGTGCCGGCCGTGCTTGGCGCTTCCGCCGGGTGGTGGCTCGGGTGCGGACTGGCGCTGACGG
>JBMSXH010000412.1:0-2745 GCA_049425445.1 Phycisphaerales bacterium
GATCGAGGTGCTGCTGCGGACAATCAACAGCGCTGTGGAGGCGACGACGCCACGATCGATCGACTCAAGTGGATCACAGCAATGACCATCTGCTATCGGATCCGATAGCGGTTCCGCAGTTCAACCCGGTCTTGCGTCGGCGGGCTCGACAGTTGTCCAAGTACCGAGTTGAGCCACGCCGAGGATTGAGGCGGCTGCTCTTCGATCCACGCCCAAGACCGTGCACTGATAGGTGACAGACTGAAGCATTGACCAACGGATCAGATGATTGTCATCCGAGGATCGCAGGTCCTGCCCAGTTCATCTATCCAGTTGAGTCAACGAGTCAACTGCATGGCAGAAGTTGGTTCACATCACCGTATGAACCTCAGCCTCCCGAAGTCCGGAACGACGGCCGGGCCGGTGGGCTTGTAGGGCACCGGCGCCGGGAAGTAGACGCACCAGGCCTTGCCGAGGAGCAGGCTTCGCGGCACGACGAACGGGTCGGGTTCCCCGGTCCGCAGTGCCGCGAGCGGATGCGGATAGCCCCACACCCGCGAGTCGCGGCTCGCCGCGGAGTTGTCGCCGAGCATCAGGAACTGGTCTTCGGACAGTTCGGCCGGGCTTCGCGGATCGCATCCGTAGCCGAACTCCGGGAGCGGCTCGCCGTTGGGACCAGGCCGATCGCCGGGCTGCATCCGCATCGGACGGTAGTAGAGATCGCGATCGAGCTGCACGCGGCGCATCGCGAGCGGCGAACCCTCGAAGCGCCATCGAAGCTGGGGCGGGGAGGGGATCGCGGTGATCGGATCGCGCTCGTACTGGGCGAGCGTGCGGCCGAAGAGCGCCGCCTCGAGACGCTCGATCGGTCCCCACTCGTACTCGAGCCGCCCGACTTCGTCGCCGTCGATGAAGACGATCATCGCCTGGTCGACGTGCCAGAGTTCCAGGTCGAAAACGCCTGACGCCGGCAGGTCGATCGCGGAACTCTCCGAGAGGATCGGCGCCGACGTCGGGTCGCTCTCGGCATGGCGAATGGAAAGCGTCGCGGTGCCGGCGCCCGAGATCTCGAAGGTGAAGCGATGGCTTCGAGCCACGAGGTCGAGGCTCGTCGAGAAGTTCGCCGGATCGTCCGCCTCGATTGCGGCGGCGATTCGCACGTCGCTCACCGGATAGAACGGCTGGATCGGGCGGAACATGTTGTAGGCCACGCGATCGTCGATCGGCAGCGCCTGCCAGTTCCACTCGAGCGTGGTCGGCGAGGTGCGTTCGCATCGCCAGGTGCGGTCGCCACGCACATCCCATCCGGCGCCCTGCCACGGCGGACCCGGGTACGCCGAGCGCCACTCCTGCTCGAGCTTCGAGGGGTTCACGGGAATGAAGTCGCTGTCGTAGACCGGCTGCCACACCGCCCGTTGGATGTACTCGGGCTTGCGCTGGACCTCGAGGTCCGCGGTCGGCGTGCCGAGCGGCGCCGCGAAGACGTCGCCGTCGGCGAGCAGCAGACGCTCGTCGGGAAGCCCGACGAGCCGCTTGATGTAGTTCTGCGTGTCGCCGACCGGATCGGTCGGGTTCTTGAAGACGACGACGTCCCAGCGGCTCGGCTCGGAGAAGGGATAGAGGAACTTGAGGACGAGCACCCGGTCGCCCATGCGGGCTTCCGGCAGCAGTTCGGCGTTGGTCGCGGTGGCGATGGGACCGTTGAAGCCGAGCATGGGATCGAAGATCCGCCACATCCGTGGTGGCGCAATGCCGGCGGCGGCGGCCCGTGCCGAATCGACCACCGGACCAGCGTCGATCGGAAACTCGTAGGCGGTTTCCGACGACCGGTAGCGAAGGTGCTGACCCATGAGGGTTGGCGCCATCGAGCCGGTGGGGATGACAAAGCCCTCCACGAAGAACCCGCGGAAGGTCATCGCAAGCACGAACGCGACGATCAGGGACTGCAGCGTGTCGGTCACGGAGGTGCCGGCTTGACCGTTGGCGTCGTTCGTGGTCGAGGTCATGTCTGGATTGATCGTATCGGTGGCGGGTTCGGCATCAGCATGGACGATTCGGACCGAGCGAGATCGAGCCTCGACCTCCGGACCTGTCTGCCAACGAAGGTCCGTCGAATCCCAGCATCCGGCCACCGACTCGTCGACCGCCGGTCACCCGGTGTAGTACTTGCTGAGAAGCGCGACGACCTTGGGTTGATCGGCGTTGATCCGCAGGGAGTTGCGGAAGGCGTCGCGGGCCTCGGCCATCGCCTTCTGGTCCTTGCGATCGCTCGAAAGCCAGGTGTTGAGCGCGTTCACGCCGATCCCGTTCCAGCTCGGCCAGTGGTTCGGATCGATCCTGACGGCGCGGCGGTACGCTTCGAGGCTCTTCTGGAACTCGCCCATCCTGAAGTAGGCGAATCCCATGCGCTCGCAGGCGTTGGCGCTCTCCTCGATACGAAGCAGGATCTCCGCGGTGTTGATCGACTCCTGGAATCGCTTCTCGGCGATGTAGGCGTTGATCAGATTGAGAAGCACCGGCGGCGACGGCTCGAGAAGCTCCATCGCGAGCTCGTACTGCATGATGGCATCGCCGTTTCGGCCGACCCGCTCGTACGCGGCGCCGAGATTGATGCGGGCCGAGCCGCTGTCGGGATCGAGCTCGACGGCCTTCTCCGCAAACGGCACCGCGAGGCGAGGCTCATCGAGCTGCAGGTAGCTCGTCGCGATGTTGATGTTCGCCTCGACGTCGTAGGGGCGGATGGTGAGGGCACGGTGATAGGCCTTC
>JBMSXH010000413.1:0-2740 GCA_049425445.1 Phycisphaerales bacterium
CAAGCCGATCGAAGAGGCCGATCTCGCCGGCCCCTACGACTTCGTCATCTGCGGCTTGCCGTTCAACAACTTCCCGCCAACCCTGATGCGGCGCATCTTTCGCCGAATGCTCTCGCTTCTCGCCGATGGCGGAACGCTCACGTACTTCGAGTACGCGGGCGTCCGCGTGGCGAGATCCGGTGTGAGTTCCGCGCATACCCGCCGGCGCCTCCGCCGGATCGAGGCCGTTGGAAAGCTCCTGCACCGACGGCTCTCCGGGCGTCGCGAACTGATCCTCGGAAACTTTCCTCCTGCGATCGCCATTCGCCTCGAGCGCAAGGGCCAGTTGCCCGCCAAGTTCGTCGACGCCTCGCTGTCGACCGTTCCGAGACCGAGTTCCCGCGGACGCAACTGACGAACCTCCCGCCGCCTGCCTGGTCCGAACCTCGCTGACCGAAGCGGCCATACATCGCCGACCATGCCACTTCTCAACGAGCACTTTCGCAAACTCCCGGGCCAGTACCTCTTTCCCGAGATCGAGCGTCGCGTCGCGGATCGCCTCGCGACGAATCCCGCGATCGCCCCGCGGCTGATTCGGGCGGGCATCGGCGACGTCACCGAACCGCTGCCCGCCGCTTGCGTCGCGGCGCTGCACGAGTCCGCCGACGAGATGGCTCGCCGAGACACCTTCCGCGGCTACGGACCGTCGGCCGGACACGCCTTCCTCCGCGAGGCGATCGTCGGAGGCGAGTACGCGGGACTCGGCGTCGACCCGGCCGAAGTCTTCGTTTCGGATGGCTCGAAAGGCGATGCGGGCCACGCGCTCGAGATCTTCGCGAACGGCAATCGCGTGGGCATCGCGGATCCGGTCTATCCGGTCTACGTCGACACCAACGTGCTCGCGGGTCGGACCGGACCGCTCGGAGCCGACGCGTTCTTCGAGGGTCTGCATCCCCTCCGCGCGACGGAGGCGAACGGCTTCATCCCGGAGATTCCCGACAAGCCGCTCGACCTCGTCTACCTCTGCTTCCCCAACAATCCCACGGGAGCCATGATCGATCGCGAGACGCTCGAACATTGGGTCGAGTGGGCCTGTGAACACGACGCGACCATCCTGTATGACGGCGCCTACGCGGACTACGTGGACGATCCGTCGCTCCCGCGCACCATCTACGAGATTCCGGGCGCGAAGCGCTGCGCGATGGAGTTTCGGAGCCTCTCCAAGAGTGCCGGCTTCACCGGCCTCCGCTGCGGCTGGACGGTGTGCCCTCGCGAACTCGAGGGCCGTCTTTCCGACGGAACTCGCCTCGCGGTCCATCCCATGTGGTCACGGCGATGGGCGACCCGTTCCAACGGTGTGAGCTGGCCCGTGCAGCGGGCGGCCGCCGCCGCCTACTCGGCCCAGGGCCGCAGGGAAGTCGCCGCGCTCATCGATCTCTACCGCGGCAACGCCAGGATCCTTCGCGAGGGCGCCGCGGCCGCTGGCCTCCGGGTCTGGGGCGGAGTGCATGCTCCGTACGTCTGGGTCGCGTGCCCCGAGGGCTTGTCGAGTTGGGGGTTCTTCGATCGTCTGCTCGACGAGGCGGCGGTCGTGGTCACGCCAGGATCGGGATTCGGACCCGGCGGCGAAGGATTCGTCCGCATCTCGGGATTCAACAGTCGCCCAAACGCGGAAGAGATCGTTTCGCGCCTTTCCGCGATCTCGCTGACCGCCGTGTGATCGGTCTCTCTTCGCCTGCCGCAGCTCACCCGCGCGGAGAATCCCCCGGCAGCACGTTCCAGAGCCGGACCCAGTCGTCGATCGCGAGCGACTCCGGTCGCGCCGATGGATCGATGCCGTCGGGAAGCGGCGTGGCTCGCCCAACGATGGAACCGAGCTGCTTTCGTCGCTTGCCGAAGATCGACTGCACGAAGCGCCCGAACGCGTCGAGTCGCTCGAGCGGGACCGCCGGCCGGACTCGCGGCGTCATCGCCACCATGGCGCTCGTGACCTTGGGCGGAGGCCAGAAGCACCCCGGCGGAAGATCCGCGATGCGCGAGACTTCGAATCGAGACTGGACCATCACGCTGAGCGGTCCGTAGTCGGACTTCCCGGGTCCGGCGCCGAGGCGATCGGCGACCTCGCGCTGCACCGTCACGAAGCAACCGAGGCAGCGAGGATCGCTCGCAAGAATCGCCAGCAGTGGCGACGCGATCTGATACGGCAGATTGCTGACGAGCTTGAACTCGCGACCGCCCATCGATCCCGTCACCTCCGCCGCGATCGATCGCTTCGCCGAGAGCACGTCTCCCTCCACGAGTTGGATCGCGTCTCCGAATCGTTCCCGCAGCAGCGACGCAAGGTCGCGATCGATCTCGCTGGCCACGATCCGAGCACCACTTGCCAACAACTCCTCGGTGAGCGTGCCGGTACCCGGTCCAACCTCGAGGATCGCGTCTCCGGCGGCGATGGATGCGGCTTCGACGAGCCGGCGCAGATGCATCGGCTCGATCAGGAAGTTCTGACCGAACCGATGCCGCGGGCGGAGCCCGCGCTCGGAGAGGATCGCCTTGATCTCGGAGAGCGACTGCATGTCGTCGAGCGGGTCCGGCGGGCGGGAGTAGCCGGCTCACCAGCTGTAGTCGACCCGATAGCGAACGGTGCGACGTCCCTCGGCCGGCACCTCGACGACCCACTCGAGCGTGGACGCGTCGAGCTTGCGGAACTCCGGCGTGCTCTCCGCGATCTTCCAGTTGCGCCAGCGGTACAGCCTCTCGCGAA
>JBMSXH010000414.1:0-2732 GCA_049425445.1 Phycisphaerales bacterium
AATCCGGCCCGGAAGGTCTCGCCCACCTCGACGGTCGGAAGATCCGGTCCGCCGTCGTCGAGTGCCGCGGTCGGGGCCGTCATCGGCTCGATCGCAGCGAACGCCTGCCCCGCCGGACTGTAGATCTGAAGGAAGCGAATGCCCGAGTGGGGCTCGATCACCACCGAGGTCTCGCCGCCCGAGAGCGTCACCGCACCCGCCGGCATTCCGAGTCGATAGAGATCGTCGAAGGCCTCCTCGGCGAGCGCCGCGCGACGCGGCAGTTGCTCCTGCTCCTCGAGTCGGCCGCGGTCTCGTGTCGGCAGGCCCCCTGCGTCGAGCGCGATTCGCGCGAGTCTCGGCAGCGAGATCGAAAGCGCCTCGCGGACCGCGCCGGGAACCTTGAAGTAGGGATGCCACCCGAAGCTCACCGGCATCGTGCGTTCGTGCGGCTCGACCGAGGTCTCGACCTCGAGCGAACTGCCCTCGAGCCGATAGCGTTGCGTCAGCCGATGCGGGAACGGAAAGGCCGACATCAGTTCGGCGTGGTCGCCCCACTCGATCGAGGCCTCGACCACCGCCGAGCCGGAATCCGCCGAGGAACGGATCTGCCACGCCGTCGCGCCCTTCGCCCCGGGCCAGCGGAGCAGGTAGCCGTGCATCGGAAGTCCCCGGCCGTCGGCGTGCCGAAAGGTCGTCGCGTCGGGATCGACCGTTCGTCCCTCGAACGACCATCGGGTGCCTCGAAGCCGATTGGCGAAGGGATGCAGCAGCGGAATGCCGCCGGTGCGGTCTGCCGCGACGAATGGCGCCAACGGCGAGGGCAGGTGCAGGTGTTCGCCGCCGCCGACCTTGAAGGAGACCGCGGAGAAGCCGGCGGCGGGGCAGAGTTCGACCTCGGACGCGGCGCGGGGCACCACCAGCGCGAGCAGTCCGACACCATCCCGCGTGCGGGCTTCGAGCCGGGGAGAGTCGTGTTCGGAAACCGCCATTGGATAGAGTCTCGCCCGACCAGTCGCCCGCGTTCGTCGTCCCCGACGATCCGCCTCCGGAACCCCGACAAACGTCGTGAATCGGCCAAACGCCATGATGCCCCCGAACGAGTCTTGCAGAAGAAGACCGCGTGTCGCCGGTTGGCTGCTCCTTCCCGCGCTCCTCGCCGCCGCGAGCCTGCCGGGCGGGCCCGCCGCGGCGGCCCAGGACGCCGAGGCGACCAGCATGGCGACGCCACCGGACGGATCGGCGCCGGTGCTCGACGCGCTCTCGGGAGATCCGCGGGAGATCTGGCAGCCGACGCCGGGCGCCCCGGGATCGCGCGAGAATCCGCTCGAGATTCTCCTCGCACCACGACCGCCGTTCGCCTTCAAGGACGAACTCGGGCAATGGGACGGCCTGTCGATCTCGCTGTGGCGGGAGATCGCCGAGCGGCTCCAGATCGAGTACGTCCTGGTCGAGACGACGCTCGAGCAGGTCGCCCGATCCGTTCGCGAGGGAACCGGTTCGACGATCATCGGGGTGGCCATCACCCCCGAGCGGGCCAAGTCGAGCTTCCTGACGCATGCATTCGAGTCCTCCGGCGTCGGCATCGCAACCCGCGAACGGATCGGGCTGTTGCCGAGCATCTCCGCATCGCTCCAGCTCATGGAGGTGATGCAGATGCTGCTGCTGCTCGTCCTCCTGTTCTTCATCGCCGCGGTCCTGATCTGGATCTGCGAGCGCCGCCACGAGGTGAAGCACTTCCATCCCAGCGCGACTCGAGGGATCCCCGATGGCATGTGGTGGTCGGTGGTGACCTTCGCGACGATCGGCTACGGCGACAAGGTGCCGCAGACGATCGCGGGGCGAATCGTGGCGGCGACGTGGATCCTCCTTTCGGTGGTGCTGGTCGCGCTCTTCACCGGCATCATCGCGAGCCGGATCACGCTGACCGCCGGGGCGTACATCGTCAGCGGCGTCGACGATCTCGCACGCAAGCGGGTCGGCGCCGTCGAGGGCACGCTGACGAGCACGATCCTCCGGCGGATGAGTGTTCCCTTCGAGCCGTTCGAGTCCGATCCCGCGGGTGTCGAGGCCCTGAGCCAGGACCGCCTCGACGCCTTCCTCTCCGACTATGCGGTGCTCCACTACTACGTGGCCCCGCTCCGGGATCGGGGCCTGCGGGTGCTCGCCCATCCCATCGCCCGCGACTTCCTCGCCCTCTCCTTCTCGCGCTCGCTTCCGTCGAATCTCCTCGAATCGATCGACGTGGCGATGCTGCAGGAGATCGCCTCGCCCGACTGGACCTGGGTGCGGCACCGCTACCTCGGGCTGCTCTTCGCCTCCGGCGAAGGCGGGTTCGATCCCTGATTCCCCCCGCAGGAACCGTCAGCCTCATGAGCGACCCACGTCACGACCGACCCGTTCCCGGCCTGCCGCCTCGCGCCCTGATCGGCATGGTGCACCTCGCGGCCCTGCCTGGCAGCCCCCGCTCGAGCCGAACCGTCGCGGAGATCGCGGCGGAGGCGGCTCGCGAGGCGCGGGTTCTCGCGGAGACGGGCTTCGACGCGATCCTCGTCGAGAACATGCACGATCGTCCCTACCTGCGTCGCGAGGTGGGACCCGAGACCGTGGCCGCGATGGCGGTGGCCACCGCCGCGGTGCGCGAAGCCGTCGCGTGTCCGGTCGGCGTGCAGGTGCTCGCGGGCGCGGACGTCGAGGCGCTCGCGATCTGCGTCGCGCCCGGGGCGACGTTCCTTCGCGCCGAGGGATTCGCC